>JBAQER010000651.1:0-3388 GCA_049286845.1 Bradyrhizobium sp. | reverse complement strand
GGATACATCCGCCGCTGCCATGGCGACCTGCACCTGGCGAACATCGTGCTGATCGAGGGCAAGCCCGTGCTGTTCGATGCGATCGAGTTCGATGCCACGATCGCCTCGGTCGATGTGCTCTACGATCTTGCATTTCCAATGATGGATTTCATCCGCTACGGCCGGCAAGCGGCGGCGAACGCGCTGCTCAATCGATATCTTGGGGTGGCAGCAGGCGAAAATCTCGATGCGCTCGCAGCGCTTCCCCTTTTCATGTCGCTTCGGTCGGCTATCCGCGCCCACGTGCTGCTCGCCCGTCTTGACCGGAACAATCACAGCAAAGCTGACGTCATGCATTCGGCGCAGGCCTATTTCGCGCTGGCGCGTCAGATCATCCATCCCCCGGCGCCGATACTGGTTGCGATCGGCGGATTGTCCGGCACTGGAAAATCCGTCCTGGCGCGGGCGCTCGCTCCCGATATTGCGCCGCTCCCGGGCGCGGTCGTGCTGCGCAGCGACGTGCTGCGCAAGCAGCTGTTCAAGGCCAACGAGACGGACCGGCTGCCCGAAAGCGCATACCGGCCGGAAATTACCGAACAAATCTACGAAATCCTCATGCAACGCGCGGCGCGGGTTCTTGCGCAGGGCCATTCCGTCGTGGTGGACGCCGTATTCGCTCATGAAACGGAGCGAGCCGCGATCCACGATGCCGCGCGCAGGCTGAATATCAGGTTTGCCGGCTTCTTTCTGGTAGCCGACCTCGCTACCCGGATGAACCGCGTGGGTCACCGCGAGCTCGATGCGTCCGACGCCACGCCCGAGATCGCCGGGCTCCAGGAGAAATATGACACCGGCGCGATCGACTGGGACGTCATCGACGCATCTGGAACAGCCGGGCAAACTCTGGAACACTGCCGAAGCCGGATCCGCTAATGGTGAGGCAGCACAGGGCCAATAGCGCGAAACAAATGCCGCCATCCCCGAAATCAGGCAGTCGAGCCGCTTCCCGCGCCGCGCCAAAGCAGGGACGGCGCCACGATCCAGTTCCGCGGCTGAATGCTGCGATGGCGTGCGACACCGCCTTTCGAATTATAGCGCGCCGCTCCCTCGGTGCTTTGACCGCAAATCATGAAGCGACATGCAATGGCGACCCGGCAGCCCTGCACCAGATGCGTATCGCACTGACGCATTTGCGCACGGCCATCCTGTTCTTCTCGCCGATGGTCTCCGACTCCAGGCGGACACAAATAAGGGCCGATCTGAAGTGGCTGAACGCCCATCTCGGGGTCATGCGAGATATCGACGTTGCAATCGAAAGGCTGAAGACAATCAATAGACGGCGGCCGCAGGCCATCCCCTCTCATCAGGCCTGGACCGCCAAGCGCGCGGATACCCATCGACTTCTGGCGCGAGCGCTCGTCTCAACCAGATATCGGCGTCTGGTCAAGAATACCTCCGACTGGATCGAACATGGGCCTTGGTCGATCAGGAAAGGAAAAGGAGCCGCCCGGAAGCGCACATCCCCGGTCGCCGCCTACAGCCTGCGCAAGCTGGCGCAGTGGCAGCAGAAGCTTCTGAAGAAGAGCCACAAGCTTGCGAAAATGGACGCGGAGAAGCGGCATCGGCTACGTCTGTTGAACAAGAAGCTGACCTATTCTATCGAATCCTTCGAAGACCTGTTTCCGGACAGGAAATTTTCGCCGCAACGGATTGCGCTGAAGCACCTGCGCAAGGCGCAAAGAGCCCTCGGGCAGTTGAACGACGATGCAAGAGGGCATTCTCTGGCGGTTGATCTGGAGAAAGACGGCGGCCGGCCGCCTCTGCAATTTCTCAGCCACAAGCGCGCAAAGCGGCTGATAAGGACGGCGGCCGCGGCCTATCGGAAACTGGCGGCGCTGGAGTGAGACCGCGGTCGTGGGAGTTCACTGGCGAACGTAGTCACCGGGCGCATCAGGCAAACTCCCGCCGTCGACCTGCCCAAAGCCCATCCGGGGCGGCTCGCAGGGCTCGCCGGACCGCGTGGTGAGCCATCTGGCCCATTCCACCCACCACGATCCTTCGGCGTGCGGCGCCGTCTTCAGCCATTCGTAAGGACCGACATAGGGAGCATCCTCCGGCTTGCAGCTGACCTGGTAGGAGTGGCCCTCCTCGCCGGGCGGCGCCACGATGCCGGTATTGTGGCCGCCGCTCGTCAAGAGGAATGTCACATCTGCATCCACCTGGTAGTGGATCTTGTAGGTGGACTTCCAGGGCGCCACGTGGTCGCGAAGCGTCCACGAACATTGCTGTGTGTATATCCGACAACGAAATCGGCCTTCCTTCGACGACATAGCCGCAGACGGATCAGCTGTCGGGCCGTCCGCTGAACAACCTCGAGGTGACCTCGATCATCCGCTCGCCGTGTTTGAAAATCCGATCACTGTCCCTGCGGATGAAGTCGATCTGATGCTGTCCGCACTCCCTGCACATCGTGTTCAGGTCCTTGACCGAATGCGATCCCGCCATTTTCGAGATGAATTCGGAGAAAAGGTGCGTCTCGGTCTTCGCCCGGTCTAGCAACTCGTTGCTCGCGAAAACGACCTCCTCAAGCATCACCTTCTGCGCGCCCATCATCAAATCCAGCGCGCGCTGGCTTGCCTTGGTCAATCGCGCCGACGCATCAATCGCGGATTGTTCGACCACCGCGGCAGCCGGTTCAGGAAGCTCAGGCATCGCACCCTCCCATTTTACCTCGTTTGGAAAGCATACGGCCTCGTCAGGGTGGCACATTGAGCTGCATCAATCGGGCGAGGCCCTGTCCGTCCTTGACTTGCATCAAGATGTGGCTCGCCATTGGCGAATAGTCTTCCAAAACTAGTTCCAATTTCGACCCCTCCGGAGGCCCCCCATGCGCGCCCATCAGATCATGACCCGGCCGGTTATCACCGTCACGCCGGAGACCACGATCGCCGAAGCCGCCAATACCATGCTTCAGAAGCACGTCAGCGGGCTGCCGGTGGTCGATGCTTCAGGCAGACTGGTTGGCATCATCTCCGAAGGCGATTTCATTCGCCGCAGTGAGATCGGTACCCAGCGCAAGCGCGGCCGATTCCTGAAATTCATACTCGGCCCGAGTGCGGCGGCAGCCGATTTCGTTCACGAGCACGGCAGCAAGGTCGCCGAAATCATGACGCAAGATCCGGTAACCATCACCGAAGATACCCCACTGGAGGAGATCGTGCGGCGCATGGAGAACAACAACATCAAACGCCTGCCAGTGATGCGCGGCGAAAAGATTGTCGGTATCGTGGCGCGCGCCAACCTGCTGCAAGCGGTCGCGAGTCTTGCCCGCCAGGTCCCCGACCCGACCGCCGACGATGACCACATTCGTAACCGCGTCATCGACGTCCTTGAGAAGAACGACTGGTGC
>JBAQER010000650.1:0-3101 GCA_049286845.1 Bradyrhizobium sp. | reverse complement strand
CGGCTGGTCGAGCGAGAGCGCCTGCACGATGGCGGCGGGCGCTTCCGAGCTGCGCGCAAAAACCTCGGCCATGGCCTGGCGCACCAGCGGGGATGGATCGTCGAGCAACATCAGCAGCGCGCCTTCGGCGGCGGCGCGATCGTCCTCGGACAAATCCGAAATCAGCCAGGCCCGCGCCAACGATCGCGTTGCCTCTGCCCGCTCGCCTGCCGGAGCGGTACGTATCCAACCAATAAACTGCCGAACGATCATGACCCCTGCCGGCCTACGCAACCCGAAACGACACCGTGACGCGATGCCACTACAAGGAAAAATAAACCATGACGCTTAACAAAGGGTTCACCATAAATGGCTGGTTTTATTGACGTTTTGTTAAGGGTGCGCGGCCGGATATCCGCGGCCTCTGGTTCTCCCGGCGATGCCAAGCATCGTCCGGAGACGGCGCGCTAACGCGCATCCGCATCGTGACGATTTAGCTGCTGAATGTGCCGGCGCGGTCGCTGAAGAGATCGAGCGGCCGCGGCGCGCGGATCTCGGGCTTCTGCGCCAGGGTCGCGCCCGCGACCGAAGTTGCTGAAGCAACCGAAGTCAGCGACGAGGAGTTGCCCCACAATTCCTGAACTGCCGGCGAGACCGGCTGCGAACGCTCACCGGCCTGAAACAGCGAACGGAAAATCGGTTCGGTCTGCGGCAGCGAAGCGGTCTGCAGCGCCGGCTGCGACGCGGTTGCCACCGGCATCACCGCGCGCGAGTCCGGAAAACTCGAGAGATAGGCGGCGTTGTCGATCGACGTTGCGGCAGGGGTTGCGCTGGCGAGCGTGACGCGCCTCGGCGTCTCACCGCCGGCCGCGGCCATCGCGGTGCGCGTCGCCGGGGAATTGGCGGCGCTGGCGTAGCGCGAGTTCAGCACTGAATAGACTTCGGAGACGCTGCGCGCGCGCCCTGCCCGGTCATAGAAGATCGGCCGGTTGGCGGCGGCGGCGTTGGGAAACAGCCGTGCCGCAGACGCGTTCGGATTATCCTCGGCGTTCGAGATCAGCTTGGCGGCGCCGCCGACGCCCATGAAATGCGCCATATAGAGCTCGCCGTCGGACGGGCGGCGGCCGATCTTGCCGGTGAGCTTGAAGCTGTTGGACTGTGTCAGCACGCCCGCCATCGCGGAGGCCGCCGTGGGATCGTCGCGCAGCTTCATGATCGCGGTCCGCGCGGCGGGGTCGCTGACATGATAACTGCCCGAGGGCGAGCGGGAGATGGCGTCGGCATATTTGCCGTAGCCAAGCTGGCTGCCGGCTTCCTTCACGGTGCCGAGCCAGGTCTGGTCGATGAATTGATAGAGCCCGCGCGCCGACGAGGTCGAGGCGGCGGCCTTCGGATTGAAGTTGGATTCCATCTTCGCGGTGGCGAGCATGTATTCGAAGCTGGTGCCGGTAGTATCGGCAGCCTGCCTGATCGCGCCGGCAATCCGCGCGCGCGAAGGATCGATGCCTGCCGTTGCCGTGGCGATTGAAGCGTCGACCGACATCTGTAGGTGCCCCGCTCCTGGCGAAACGACCGCTGGGCCTGTCGAGCGCCCAACGGCGCTCATGCCGCTGTCACACTGGGGCGATTATGGTTAACGGCGGGTTAAGGAGTTCCGGTCTGCCCGCTTCGTCATTCCGGGACACGCGTTTTCGCGTGGACCCGGAATCTGGGTTCGCGCTTCGCGCGCCCCGGAATGACAGTGCCCACCTCACTTCCGGTAAACCGCCTTCGGATCGAACTGCTGGTCCGCATCCACGAAAGACAACCGCGCCCCGCCCGCGTCTCCGTCGACCTTGCGATAGAAGCAGGAGCGTCGCTCGGTGTGGCACGCCGCACCTGTCTGCTCGACCCGGATCCAGACCGCGTCCTGGTCGCAGTCGGTGCGCATCTCGACCACCCGCTGGGTATGACCTGAAGTCTCACCTTTTCGCCATAAGGCGTTGCGGGAGCGGCTGAAGTACCAGGCTTCCCCGCTGGCGATGGTCCTGCGCAAGGCTTCGTCGTTCATGTGCGCGACCATCAGCACCTCGCCGGTCGCGGCATCGGTGGCGACGCAGGTGACAAGTCCCGACGCGTCGAATTTGGGCTGGAATGCCAGCCCTTCTTCACGGTCTTCGATATCTGCAGATGTTGACACGGGCAGTCCTCGCGAATTCATAAAGCGAGGGTCAGCGCTGTGCCCCTCGCACCATGGACAGGAAACGCGCCTGTTCCGCCGGATTGTCGCGGAACATGCCGGTATAGCGGCTGGTGAAGGTCATCGCGCCATGCTTGGCGACGCCGCGCACCGACATGCAGGTATGCTCCGCCTCGATCACCACGGCAACGCCGCGCGGTTTCAAGACTTCGTCGATCGCGGCCGCGATCTGCGCGGTCAGATGCTCCTGGGTCTGCAGGCGGCGCGCGAAGATATCGGTGAGCCGGGCCAGCTTCGACAGCCCGACCACCCGCTCGACCGGCGTGTAGGCGATATGCGCCTTGCCGTAGAACGGCATCATGTGATGCTCGCACTGCGAGGTGAATTCGATGTCGCGGATCAGCACGAAGTCGTCATAGCCCGCGGTCTCGCCGAAGGTGCGGTTGAGCACCTCCGCCGGACACTGGTGGTAGCCCTGATAGAGCTCGTCGAAGGCTTCGACCACCCGGCGCGGCGTATCGATCAGCCCCTCGCGGTCGGGATTCTCGCCGATATAGCCAAGCAGGGTCTGCACCGCCGCTTCCGCCTCGGCGCGCGACGGGCGCGGCTGGTCGGCGCGGACGGCCGCGGCCAGAAACTCGGATGGGTCGAGTTCGGCCGGGCGGGCTTCCAGAAGCTTCGAGTCCGCAAGCTTCGGGTCAGAAGCCTTCAGGTCAGAAGCCTTCAAATCAGAAGCCTTGCCTGGGCGGAGGGATTTGATCAGTGCGTCCATGTCAACTCCGTTCGACCGGTCCTTGAGTGAGACCGGAGTGTCACCGGCAGACGGGGCGGGCTTGCCGCCGGACGCCTGAATCCCACAATTCTAACACCCCTGCGGCCGAATTGGCTTCTATTTCGGTCCCGCCTGGGGAAACGGCCGGACTGTATTTCCGCCGTTTCCAGC
>JBAQER010000649.1:0-8371 GCA_049286845.1 Bradyrhizobium sp. | reverse complement strand
GATAGTGTTGCAAAACAGCTGTTGAGACGACTCGCGAACCGTGATTCCGTTGATTCAAGACGGCATTTGCGGGAGCAGCGGATGTTAGGGCGGCAGGAGAGCGGTCAAGGCCAGTTCTTTTACTCGTTTGATCTCGACAGGGTGGTTCCGCCGGATCACTTGGTACGGCAAATCGACAGCTTGCTGGACCTGAGTTGGGTACACGATGAACTGGCGCCATTCTACTCGCACACTGGCCGTCCTTCGATTGATCCGGTGCTCATGATCCGGATGCTGATCGTCGGCTACGTATTTGCGCTTCGTTCCGAGCGGCGGCTCTGCGCCGAAGTCCAGGTCAACCTGGCCTACCGATGGTTTTGCAAGCTCGGCATCGAGGACAATATCCCCGATCACTCGGTGTTCTGCCGGGCACGGCGCGAACGCTTCCGCGAGAGCGACGCCTTACGCCGGGTGTTCGAGTGTGTGGTAGCGACATGCATTTCGGTGGGGCTCGTTGGAGGCGATGCATTCTCGGTCGATGCGAGCCTGATCAAGGCCGACGTGAACAAAACCAGGAGGCTCTCCGGCGACCAGCCGATTACATGGCCGAAGGCGGAGGAGGCCTCCCATGCGGTTCGCGAGTACATCGCTGCCCTCGATGCCGCCGATAACGACAAGAGCGTTGGTGGAGACGGCGGCGGTTCAAGCGAAGGCAGCCAACGACGCAAGCCACCCAAGGAAGTCTCGCTCACCGATCCGCAAGCGACGTGGGTGGCCAGACCGGGTGTGGACCCATTCTTCGCTTATGATGCGAACTACCTGATCGACAACAAGGCCGGGATTATCCTCGATGCGGTGGGGACGCGCGCGAACCGCTCGGTTGAGATTGCTGTCACCCAGACCATGGTGGACCGTGTTGAGCGTCGCTTCGATCTTCGGCCCCAGAGGTTGGCCGGCGACACAGCTTACGGCGCGGTCAGGCTGCTCAAATGGCTAGTGGATCGCAACATTACGCCGCACGTACCAGTGTGGGACAAATCGGCCCGTGCCGATGGCACTTTTAGCCGCGCCGTCTTCGTCTTCGACCAGACGCGCAATGTCTACGTCTGCCCGGGCGGCGCGGAACTGACCAGTACCGGCAATATCGATCAAGGTCACATCGTCTACTACAGAGCCAGCAAGAGCGACTGCTCGCGCTGTTTATTGAAGCCAAAATGCACCACAGCGATCGCCCGCAAGATCACGCGCGATCTCAACGAAGATGTGCGCGATCACGTCCGCGCGTTAGCCGATACCGAAGCGTTCCGGCAGTCGCGCCGCGAGCGCAAAAAGGTCGAGATGCGATTTGCCCATATGAAACGCATTCTCCGGCTCGACCGGCTTCGACTGCGGGGGCTCCATGGCGTCAGGGACGAGGTTTTGCTCACGGCTACCGCGCAGAACCTGAGGCGGCTGGTCAAATTAATCTGCCGCGCCCCGCCGCCTACGGCAGCCACCTGCTGAATACCCACAAAAAACAAGGAAACCGATGACAACCTGAGACAACGGAAACCGCCAAGCCTCATGAGCCAAACTCATCTCGAAACGGAAATGAGTTTTGCAACACAATCGAGGGGTAGAGCGGACATGATTTCGAAACGCGACGACATCCGGAAAAGACCCTGTCGGCGCCGACGACTATGAAAAGCCTGACTAGAGCGGGCGCGGCAATAGCTATGGTAATGGCCCGCTGGGAACGAGACGAGTAGTTTGAGGAGCAAAGGTACTGCGGGAATTCTGTGTCGCGACGTTACGACGTTACGGATGAAATTCCCTGTTACCGCCTAGAAATTCCCTGTTACTCAAAATGTTTTCCCTGTTAATTCGCTCAGGGAATTGCTTGAGAAGTGGCTGCAGCACATCGGTTTCTTTCTCCGAAATGGGTTCTCAGAGACGTAAAATCGCAAATTTCCCTGTAAAATTCCCTGTTAGCAGGGAATTCGCGTGGAGACGGGTGCGATCAGCACTGCGTCGCCAGCCACGCATTCCTGCATTCGGCTAGGCTCCCCAAGAAACGCGAGAATGGGCCGGCAATCCCGGCTTTTCGCATATTCGATTTCGTCTCTGGACTCCAGGTTCGCCGAACTTGAGGTGGAATCGCCGAAAGTCTCCGGTTTTGTCCGCGAAAATTCCCGTTTTGCGGAGACTATCGGCGGAGACCAGTTTGATCACAACTGCCGCCCGAGAGCGGCATCCGATTTTGCGCACTGATAAGGTTTCGAGCAAAAGCTAGTCAGTTGCCGATTGGATAGGTTCTTGAATTGTCAGTGTCGGAAAGCCGACGCGACGTGTCGAAACTGTGGTTACTCGCGGCGCCGAATCTCTCTTGTAAATGCTGCCCCTGTTTCGCAACACCCTTCGCGTTACTTGGCTCTACGACCGAATTTCTAGAGCGCCCCCCGCACAGGGGCTGGATCCTGCTGACTGACCTTCTTTTTCGCTCTCAAGATTTGACGTCGGGCCCTTCCGCAGTTGGCACCTTGTTCGGAATACGCAGCGCTTGACCGACATAAATTCGGTCGGGATGGTCCAGCTTGTCACGGTTGGCGTCATAAATCAGCGGCCAGAATTTCGCGGCTCCGTACTTTTCTTTGGAAATCTCACTCAGATTGTCGCCTGTTTGCACGTCATAGAGCGTGAACTCGCCGTCCCTAAGGTGAGGCACCGCAAGACCGACATCAGTGTCGCTTAGAGCATCGAGCGCATTTGCCACCCGATTAAGCGTGGCCGGGCGATAGGAGGCTTTGTCCTTGAGCTTGAGCAGGTCATCCTTCCATCGCTTGCGCGCGCTCATGCTGACCTCGAACAGATGCGTGGGGCCAGGCAGGCGGTCAGCGGCTGACACCGCGTTCATGGCTTTGTACATCATGCCCGGTTCCGCCGTGTCTTCGAGATACTCGCGTGCATCAGGCCTGAGCAGGAAAATAGGCGATCGCGGGCTCTTATCCAACTGCAATCCCAAATGGCGCGCACCATCGAGCACCCAATCCATCGCTTGGTCGGAAAGGCCGCGCCTCTCGCCACCACCGCCCACTGAGCTGTGCGTACCCGGAAACCATCTTTGCTGATAGGGCGCATCCTCACGGGAAAAGTCAGAACCCGCTGCCTTCGTTAACTCCTCAAGATTGTCCCACAGGGTGGGGATGAAATCCATGCGCCGCTCGTCGATGGCAACCGCATGTCTCGCGCTGCGCACGAAGGCCGAAAGACTCGTGTCGTGAAATTCATGTTTTTTGTTGAATGGGCTCAAAATCGTGAATCGCTTGGGAATGCCAAGCGCGCCGACGGTATTCGTTCACGCATTTCGACGTATGGGCCTACGGTACCAACTTCTTGACCATGTCTTACTTCAAGTCGGACCATAACGATCCCGCCTCACCCTGCGTGGCGCCCGGGGTCAGCATCACCGGCGGCGCAGCGAATTGTGCCGGCGCGTCGGAATTCGTCGGTCTGCTGCGCAGCACCTTCGGCTTCAATGAAGTCTTCAATACCAAGGCCTTCAGTATCGGCCCCTTGCGTAACGTCTCGTTCGAGGTCGGTGCCTTCGGTGAAACCGACAACACCTTCTTGGCTCCTGCCTCTCGCTACGTCGTCGCCGGTCTGCAGTTCGCTTTCGATCTTCCCTACAAGGGCTTCTTTAACGTAGCGCCCTTGGCGTATAAGGAAATCAACCACCTCGCCTTCAACCAGTGCGGTCTGTTTGGTCAGGGCGTTCCCGGCGTGACCTGCTCGACTAATGGAAACGTGGATTTCAACACCACTTGGGCGGTTGAGACCAACTACTACATGGACCTGGCTTCCTGCCCGAAAACTTCCAGTTCTTCTCTATCAGCGGTCGCGCCGCCTGGTACGGACCGAAGGGCGACGCGAATGGCCTTCCGGCGCTTTCGGGTGTCGGCCGATTCAGCACCGCGACCAAAACCGAGTTCAACAGCGAACCAATCCGCCTGACCTTCGATGCCAGCAAGGCCACGATGGGTCCGAAGTATTCTCATTTCGTGGATCTCTGGGTCGCCTACCGCTACTGGCAGAACGTGCACGGTCTCGACCACAGTGCAATGCCCGGAGTCTGTACGGTCGCCGCAACCGGTCAGAGCACCAATAGCTGCACTGAATCGACCGTGTACGGTGGTGTTACGGTGAAGTTCTGACCGCCCGCCGATCCAGCGGCGCCGCGCTCGACCTGCGGCGCCAATTGCTTCTGAAGCCGATGATGCGCTCCAGACCATGCAGCGGGAACCTTGATGCGAAAGGCCCGGCTCGCCGATCAATCATTCACTGCTCCAAGTAAGAAGCGCCGATCAGGCGTCCCACTCAGTCCTGTCATTAAGCTTTTCGAAGGAAGGGTTCGACCGATGACCGACAAGACGACGACCAAAAACGCAGTGATGACCGGAAAGACGAAAATCATCACCCTCTGGCTGCTTCGCATCCTTGTGGCTGCACTGTTCTTCTTGACCGCCTCAATGAAATTAAGCGGGCAGCCGATGATGATTGAGAATTTCGACATGGTCGGATTGGGGCAATGGTTCCGCTATTTCACCGGCGTGCTGGAGGTGATGGGGGCCGTTGCGGTTTTGGTTCCTGTGGCTTCCGTTATGGGGGCCGTGCTGCTTCTGCTTGTCGATATTGGAGCTTTCTTCGCGCAAGCCTTCATCCTGCATATGGACATCATCCATACCATCGTCATTGGACTCGTAATCTCCGCGCTGATCTTTCTACAGCGTAAACAGCTTTTCGATTTTCTTCGGCGACTATGAATCCGCCCCAGAGGCAATGCATCCCGAATGCACAACGCTGCGCTTCCCTGACGTTTTGCGTGCTTACTGCGCTCAAACCTAAGATCCGTTGTGTGCCAGATTGCCTCGCGCTCCTGCGACAAGAACCCGGGAGCAGCGGCGGAACTGATGCCTGCCGGAAATGAGCTCAGTTTGTGCTGGTCCAACATGTTCGGACATCACCGCAAAGGTTGATTGGACCTGTGGCGTCCTGTAGAGCCTTGGGTAATTGGAACGAGCCGGGGCTTACGGGGTCTCCAGCTGCCAACCGCGGAATCGATCGCTCGACCAATCGCAAGAATCGGGTGTTGCGTGTCCCTGATTTGAACCTATGGACCCGCGCGAGCACGGGTCATCGACGGACGTGGTGACGGGAACCAGGAAGACCAATGCCAGCTCCGTTCCTCGGCGGCGTTGGTCAAGGATGCAGAAGCCACGAAGCCATTCGACACTGACTAAGATGCTTCATGCCCTCAAGTCGAGCCAGATTTGCAGCTGCGTTTGCCCAATATTCCCGACTTACATCGCCAAATTTACAAACCGTTTACCTCTCTCCGTAACGGCAACTTAGCCGGGAGGGATCATGGTGACTGCAACCCGATGGAACTCTCAACGAGATCAACATGGCGACGCAGAATCTGGCAAGAATGTTCGCGGCACTGAGCGCGACCAACGAAGCGATCTTGCGGAGCAATTCCGAACAAGATCTTTATCAGGGCGTTTGCAACGCCGCGGTCGATAGCGGCGAATTTCTGGGCACAGCAATTTTTCTGATCGACGGCGATTCCTCGTGGTTCCGGATGGCCGCTGGCGCTGGCCCCTTTGTTCATTTGATTGCGCAATTCCGGTTTTCTTCGGATGCCACCATTCCGCACGGTCAGGGACTCGGTGGCGAGGCGTTTCGCACAGCCAAACCGTGCATTAGCAACGATGTTCTCAACGATCCCAGAACCCAGCCGTGGAAGGAATTGGCCGCAAGCGCAGGCCTGAAGGCGAGTGCCGTGCTGCCTCTCCTTCGAGATGGTCAACCCACTGGCGTCATGTATTTCTTCTTCGCCGAGGGTTCGGGACAACTCGATGACGAGAATACGCGGCTTATGGGCCTGATGGCCGAAAACGTGTCGTTTGGGATGGCGATGTTCCAACGCGAGGAGCAGAAGGATCGTCTCACGCGAATGTTCGCGGCCCTCAGCGCCACGAACGAAGCCATCATGCGGGCAAAGAGTCGCGATGAGCTTTTCCAGCTGGTGTGCGACGCAGCCATGGCCGGCGCAAAATTTACCTCCGCCACCATCGGTCTTGCTGACGTCGGGAGCGATTTCCTGCGGATTGTCGCGACGTCAGGTCCGAACGCGGACTCCACCAGAAATTTGCACCTGGCGATCACGGCCGAGCGCCCCGAAGGACAGGGGATGGCGGGAACGGCGTTTCGCACCAAACAGGCCTGCTTCACCAACAATATGCGTACGGACGCGCGAACAAAGCATTGGCACAATAGCACAAGTCCGACCAGATCCGGAGCCGGTCTACCCCTATTGAGAAATGGAGAAGCGGTTGGCGTCCTGCTCTTCCTGTCGAGCGAACCGGACATGTTCACCCCAGGATTTATGAAGCTGCTGGAGCGGCTTGCCGAAAACGTATCATTCGCAATGGAAATGCTGGAGCGTGAGGACGCCCGACGTGCTGCAGAGCAAGCTAAGGACCGGCTGACACGGATGTTCGCGGCGCTTTGCGCAACCAATGAAGCCATCATGAGGGCCAAGACCCGTCCGGAGCTCTTCCAGCGGGTTTGTGAGGCTGCCGTCCTCGGTGGAAATTTCACGTCGACCACGATCGCTCTCGCCCGACCGGGTCGTGAGTTTCTTGACCTTGTCGCCTCAGCGGGACCGGATCGAGAAAGGGCAAGCAGCGTGAAGCTTTCGGTCGACGCCTCGCGCGGCGAGGGATCGGGCCTGAGCGGTCGCGCCTTCCGCTCCCGGCAACCTTGCATCAGCAACGACTACCTTTGTGATGCAAGAACCGCTCATTTTTACGACACGATCCGGGCGAGCGGGTCGCGCTCAGGCGCGGCACTTCCGTTACTTAGAGGCGGTGAAGCGGTCGGCGTTCTCCTCTTCTTTTCAACTGAGCTGGGTGCATTTACCCCCGAACTGGTCGAGCTTCTGCAGCGTCTGGCGGAAAACGTTTCGTTCGGACTTGAGAATTTCGACCGCGCGGAAGAGAAGACTCAGGCCGATGAACAGATCAAGTATCTGGCGACGCACGATGGCCTGACAGATCTTCCCAACAGAACAATGTTCGCTGAGCTTCTGAATGCATCGATTAAGACCGCGCGGCGTTACAAGAAAAAGCTCGCTCTTTTGTTTATCGATCTGGATAGATTCAAGGTCATCAACGATACCCTTGGTCATGCGGACGGCGATACGCTGTTGCTGGAGATGGCCAACCGGCTGCGCCAAACCCTGCGTGCCAGTGACGTGGTGGCGCGACTTGGTGGCGACGAATTCGTCGTGATTCTACCGGAGCTCGCGGACGAACAGGAAGTCGCGGTTGTCGCCCGGAAGCTGCTCTCTGCTGTCATGAAGCCCCTGACGTTGCGCGGGCAGGAATGCCGGGTTACGGCGAGCATTGGCGTTGCACTGTACCCGGAGAATGGCAACGACGTGCAGACGCTGACCAAAAACGCCGACATGGCGATGTATCTCGCCAAGGAAGAGGGCAAGAACGACTTCCGGTTTTTCGCCAATGACATGAAAACACAATCGATCGAGCGGCTCATGCTCGAGACCAACTTGCGCAAGGCTCTGGAGCGCGATGAGTTCGTGTTGCACTATCAACCCAAGATAGATCTTAGGACCGGGCAAATCACCGGTGTGGAAGCGCTGCTACGCTGGAATCAGCCAGACATCGGGATGTTGCCGCCCAACCAGTTTATACCTTTGGCTGAAGAAACGGGATTAATCGTGCCGATTGGCCGGTGGGTCCTTAAGACGGCATGCGAGCAACATATGGCGTGGCAACGCGATGGGCTTCCGCCCATTTGCATGGCGATCAATCTGTCTCCGCGTCAGTTCCAGCACGAGCACCTGCTACGCGATATTGACGAAACGCTCGCTGCGACCGGTATGCCGCCTGAACTCCTGGAACTCGAGATTACGGAGGGCATGGTGATGCAGAACGTGGACCGCGCAATTGATCTTCTTACACAGATCAAGGAGCGCGGCGTACGTCTCGCGATGGACGATTTTGGTACTGGCTATTCGTCGATGGCGCTGATCAAGCGTTTCCCGATCGATACCCTGAAGATTGATCGTTCATTCATCCGTGACCTTCCCAATGATACCGACGACAAGGCGATTGCGGATGCCATCATTGGATTGGGCAAGGCTCTGAGCCTGACAATCGTTGCCGAGGGGGTCGAAACGACGGAACAGGAAGCGTTCCTTCGGGACCATGCTTGCGATGAAATGCAAGGGTACCTGTTTAGCCGTCCGGTATCCGCCGAAAGCATCCCGGCGCTTTTCCGGCTCCCGACGGTCGCTTCGCCAAATCTTCAACCTCAAGGTTCGAAACTC
>JBAQER010000648.1:0-11948 GCA_049286845.1 Bradyrhizobium sp. | reverse complement strand
GTGCTGGAAGCCTGCTTGAAGGCGACCAACGAGTTGTGGTCGGAAATCTCGGCGAAAAACGCCGAGTTCAAGAAGGTCATCGACGCGATGCAGGCCTACCGCTCCGACCAGTATCTGTGGTGGCAGGTTGCAGAATACACCTACGACAGCTTCCAGATCCGTTCGCGCACGCGCGGCTGATCGGCGCCGTCAAGCGGCTACGCCTTAAGTCGTAGAAATCGGCCCGGCCTCCGTTAAGGAGGGCGGGCTTTTTTTGTTGCCCTGCATCAATTCGGCATGGAAATCCGGTGCCGGATGTTCCATGCTAGTTCCAAGCCTCGGCAAGAAGGCTCACGGATACAAACGCAGACAGAGAGGGATCACTCAATGAAACGACGAGACTTTATCAAGGTCACCGGCATGGGCGTCGCGGGCGCAGCCGCCCTGGCGGCACCTGCGATCGCGCAGTCGACGCCGGAGATCAAATGGCGCATGGCGGCGAGCTGGCCGAAATCGCTCGATACGCTTTACGGCGGCGCCGAGATGATGGCCAAGATGGTCGCCGAAGCCACCGACAACAAATTCCAGATTCAGCTGTTTGCCGCAGGCGAAATCGTTCCCGGGTTGCAGGTGCTGGACGCTGTGCAGAACGGCACCGTCGAGTGCGGTCATACCGCGTCGTATTACTACTTCGGCAAGGACCCGACTTTCACCTTCGGTTCCGCCGTGCCGTTCGGACCGAACCAGCGCATCAATCAGGCCTGGTACATGCTGGGCGGCGGCAAGGAGCTCCTGAACGAGTTCTTCAAGGGCTACAACGTCCACTCGATTCTGGCGGGCAATACCGGCTGTCAGATGGGCGGCTGGTTCCGCAAGGAGATCAAGACCGTCGACGATCTCAAGGGGCTCAAGTTCCGCATCGGTGGTTTCGCCGGGCGCGTGTTGCAGAAGCTGGGCGCGGTGCCGCAGCAGATCGCCGGCGGCGACATCTATCCGGCGCTGGAAAAAGGCACGATCGACGGTGCCGAATGGGTTGGACCCTATGACGACGAGAAGCTGGGCTTCTACAAGGTCGCGCCGCATTATTATTATCCCGGATGGTGGGAAGGCGGCCCGATGCTGCTGGCTTACGTCAACCTCGATAAGTGGAATGCGCTGCCGAAGCACTATCAAAGCACTCTCGAACAGGCCGGTCAGTATGCCAACAGCTGGATGATGGCGAAGTACGATCAGGGCAATCCGCCGGCTCTGCGCCGGTTGCTCGCTGGCGGCTCCAAGCTGCATGCCTTCCCGCCGGCTGTCATGGAGGCCTGTCTCAAGGCTGCGAAGGAATTGCACGCCGAAACGGCCGCGGGCAACGCCAACTTCAAGAAGGTGCTGGATTCGCTTACGGCCTTTACGACCAACGGCTACCAGTGGTTCCAGGTCGCCGAAGTCGGTTACGACAACTTCATGGCGCGCCACTCGCAGGGCTGATCGCTTCAGCCGATCGTTCGAGTGAACGGAAAAACCCCGGAGCGAAAGCTCCGGGGTTTTTTGTCGGCGGAAACGATTGCTATTGCTTTGGCGGCGGACCGAAGTCCAGCGGCGGCGGCTCCAGCTGCGGAATTTCGATCTTGATCGTGTTCGGATCGATCGTCGATGCAACACCCTTGTAGTGCATCACCATCCCGGGGAACGCGATCACCAGCAGAACCATGATGACCTGGATAACCACGAACGGCACCGCGCCCCAATAGATCTGGCCCGTGGTGACGGGATCCATGCGCTTGCCGGTGACCCGGTCGATATATGATTCCTTCGGCGCTACCGAGCGCAGGTAGAACAGCGCGAACCCGAATGGCGGATGCATGAACGACGTCTGCATGTTGACGCCGAGGATCACGCCGAACCAGATCAGGTCGATGCCGAGCTTTTCCGCCGCCGGCCCGAGCAGCGGGATGATGATGAAGGCCAGTTCGAAGAAATCGAGGAAGAAGGCGAGGACGAACACGAACGCGTTGACAAAGATGAGGAAGCCGACCTGGCCGCCGGGCAGGGAGGTAAGGAGGTGTTCGACCCAGACGTGGCCGTTGACGCCGTAGAAGGTCAGCGAGAACACCCGCGCGCCGATCAGAATGAAAATGACGAAGGCCGACAGTTTGGCCGTCGATTCGGTCGCCTGACGGATCAGATCCCAGCTCAGCCGGCGCTTGGCGGCGCCGAGAATGATCGCGCCGGCCGCGCCCATCGCGCCGCCCTCGGTCGGCGTCGCAATGCCGATGAAGATCGTGCCGAGCACCAGGAAGATCAGGAACAGCGGCGGCACCATCACGAACGTGGTCTGCTGAGCCATTGCCGACAGGAAACGGTATCCCGTCAACTTGTCGAGGATCCAGTTCAGGACGGCGACGAAGAATGCGAACAGGATGCCGAAGAACATGCTGAGCACGACGTAGTCCGCGCCATGCGTCGTCGAGTCTCGCATGATCAGCCAGCCGAAGGCGACGCTGGCCAGCGTGAGGACACCCAGTGAAATCAGCCCGCGGCTGCCGTCCTTCTCGCGAAAGCCGATCGCCTCTGCCGGCAGGCCCGGCGCCGCCTTTGGGAATATCAGCGTAACGAGGAAGGCATATCCCGCATACAGGCCGGCCAGCACAATTCCCGGAACGAACGCGCCTTCGTACATATCGCCGACCGATTTGCCGAGCTGGTCGGCCATCACGATCAGCACCAGCGAGGGCGGGATGATCTGCGCCAGGGTTCCCGAGGCGGCGATAACGCCGGAAGCCATGCGACGGTCGTAGCCGTAGCGCAGCATGATCGGCAACGAGATCAGGCCCATCGAAATCACGGAAGCGGCAACGACGCCCGTGGTGGCCGCAAGCAACGCGCCCACGAAGATGACCGCGTAGGCGAGGCCGCCGCGGATGGTGCCGAACAACTGCCCGATGGTGTCGAGCAGGTCTTCCGCCATGCCCGATCTTTCGAGCACCAGTCCCATGAATGTAAAGAATGGAATCGCCAGCAGCGTGTCGTTGCTCATTACGCCGTAGACGCGTTCGGGCAGTGCCTGCAGGAAGTCCGGCCGGAACTCGCCGAGTTCGATGCCGACGAAGGCGTAGATCAGTCCCACCGCCCCGAGGGAGAATGCCGCCGGATAACCCAGCAGCAGGAACACGACCAACGACGCGAACATGATCGGCGCCATATTGGCAATAAGAAAGGCTGACATCTAGTGGATTCCCCTGCGACCGCGTCTGCGCTCAGCGTTTTTCTATCGCCTCGACGAGATGTTCGACCTCGGCCTCGAGAGCATGCACCTGGAAGGCATGCGGATCCGGGATCAGACCGCGCCTCACCGCAATGCGCTTGATCAGCTCGGATATGCCCTGCACCAGCAGCAAGGTGAAGCCGATGATGATCAGCGACTTGGCGGGCCATTGCGGCAGTCCGCCCGCATTGCCCGATTGCTCGTTGAGCTCGACCGAACGCATGAAGAACGGGCCGCCGGTTATGATCATGACGATACACAGCGGCATCAGAAAGAAGGCATGACCGACGATATCGATCCAGTCACGCAGCCACTTCGGCATCATGTTGCTGACGATGTCGATGCGGATATGCTCATTGTCGAGCAGGGTCCACGGCGAGCACAGCAGGAACACTATGCTGAACAGCAGCCATTGAAGCTCGAGCCAGGAATTCGAGGAGGTGTCGAAGGATTTGCGGATGATCGCGTTGACGGTGGAAACGACCACCGCCACCAGGATCAGCCATGCCAGGCGTTTACCCGTCCATTTCGTGAACGCGTCAATCCCGCGGCTCAGTTTCAAGAGCGATTGCAAACGAAGACCCCTCCCAGTTGCGCCTCTGCCGTCTTGACCGCACCCGTCAGGTACGGCGGCTTATCCAGCCCGGCTAGCATAAAGCCGGCTCACCATTCCAGCGCGCGGAGCCGCCGTCAAGTTTGTTGATATTGAAGGGGAATATTCCCACTGCGGAACACCGCCGCCGGGGCCTCAGTCTCAACCGCCGGTGGCGCTCGTACACCGGCTGACGCCGGTGGGTGCGGCGGTGGTGGGGCCGAGGGTGCGTGAAGCCGCTATTTCGGCTTTCCCAGCGTGTTGAAATCGATCGGCGGCAGTTCATCAAGCTGCGGTATCTCGATCCTGACCTTGCTGATGTCCTCGGCACTGATCGGCTTGTCCAACAGCGCGGTGACGGTCCACGGGAAGGCGATCACCAGCACGACCATGATGACCTGCAGCCCGATCCAGGGCATGGCGCCCCAGTAGATATCCGAGCTCTTCACCTCCTTGGGCGCCACGCCGCGCAGATAGAACAGCGCGAAGCCGAACGGCGGATGCAGGAACGAAGTCTGCATGTTGACGCAGAGCATGACGCCGAACCAGATCAGCGCGGCGTCGGCGCCGACCACCGGCGCCAGGACCTTCTGCGCGATCGGCGCGACCATCGGCAGGATGATGAAGGCGATCTCGAAGAAATCGAGGAAGAACGCCAGGAAGAAGATGAACAGGTTGATGAATATCAGAAAGCCCCAGACCCCTCCGGGCAGGGACGTCAGCATGTGCTCGAGCCATACCCCGCCCGAGACGCCCAGGAACACCACCGAGAAACAGGTCGAGCCGATCAGGATGAACACGACCATGGTGGTCAGGCGCATGGTGCTCTCGTAGCCCTGCTTGATCAGGCTTCGCAATTCGGGGATGCGGACGGCCTCGAGGCATACCCAGATCACCGCGAAATAGGCGACGGCGAAGGCGAGCTTGAACAGCAGGTTCTCCGCCACGAAAATACCGACCATGGTGCCTATGCCACCGGCGATCACGCCGACGATCAGGACTTTGCGGCCCTTGGTGCTGAAATCCTTGCTGTGGATCGCTGCAAGTACGATGGCGCCGACCGCGCCCATGGCGCCGGCCTCCGTCGGGGTTGCCAGCCCGAGCATCATGGTGCCGAGCACGACGAAGATCAGCACGGCCGACGGGATGATGCCGAGCAGGCATTTGCGCCACAGCGGCCAGCCCTTCAGCGTCAGCGCGTCGCGCGGCACCGGCGGCACGTGATCGGGCTTGATGAGCCCGAGCAGGAAGGTGTAGCCGGCAAACAGCATGATCTGGAAAACCGACGGTCCCCAGGCGCCGAGATACATGTCGCCGACCGACTTGCCGAGCTGGTCGGCGAGCACGATCAGCACCAGCGATGGCGGCACCAGCTGGGTGATGGTACCCGATGCCGCCAGCACGCCGGTGATGTAGCGCATATTGTATTTGTAGCGGATCATCACCGGCATCGAGATCAAGGCCATCGCGATCACCTGTGCCGCGACCGTTCCGGTGATGGCGCCGAGGATGAAGCCGACGATGATCACGGAATAGCCGAGGCCGCCGCGGACCGGGCCGAACAACTGGCCCATCGAATCCAGCATGTCTTCGGCGAGGCCGCATCGCTCGAGGACCGCGCCCATGAAGGTGAAGAACGGGATCGCGAGCAGCAGCTCGTTCGACAGCACGCTGCCGAACACCCGGCCGGGAATGGCCTGCAAGAAAACGAAATCGAAGAAGCCGAGGTGGATCGAGAGAAAGCCGAACGAAAATCCGACCGCGGCCAGTGTGAACGCCACCGGAAAGCCGATCAGCATCGCCAGAACCAGGCCGCCGAACATCAACGGCGGCATCATTTCCAGCGTGATCATTGCACCGGTCTCTCGTACCTGGCGTCAATGGTCACGAGGTTCTGCAGCGCGGCGACGCGCTTGATGACCTCTGAGACGCCCTGCAGCGCCAGCATGACGAAGCCCGCGGGAACGACGAACTTGATCGGCCAGCGCAGCAGGCCGCCGGCATTGCTGGATTGCTCGCCGACGGCGTAAGCCTGATGGAAGAATGGCCAGGACAGCCAGGAGAGCAGCAGGCAGGCCGGGATCAGAAAGACGAGCGTGCCGATCAGATCGAGCCAGAGCTGGCCGCGTTCGGAGAGAAACAGATAGAAGATTTCGACCCGCACATGCTCGTTGCGCTTGAAGGTGTAGGAGGCGCCGAACATCACCAGGATGGCGAACATGTACCACTGCAGCTCGAGCCAGCCGTTGGAGCTGTAGCCGAACGCGTAGCGGATCATCGCATTGCCGGCGCTGACCATGCACGCGCCCAGAACCAGAAGGTTGCAGACGCTGCCGATCTTTTCGTTGAGCAGGTCGATCCCGGCGCTGAGCGCAAGCAGCGGACGCATCATGCTCGCCCGGGTACTTGCCGGTTGAACAGGTCCGGCGCTTCAGCGCATTTCGTTTCGCCGCCGTGTTTCGAGCGCAGGGCGCCACGGCTTATTATTTGCTGCGATTGCAACGATGATCCCCCCAACTTGCGCCTTTGCCGTCTTGGCTGCGCCCTTAAGGGCGCAGCGGCCTGTCTGGCCGGGCAGTCATAAAGCAGCCGCACCATTTCAGCGCGGCACGGCAGCGTCAATTGGAAAAGTTGGCATTGGGGGCAGACGGCCGCGGGCTGAAAGTTCAGCCGCCGGTGACGCTCATGTGCCGGCTGACGCTCGGGCGGTTGTGGCGGCGATCGATGATGAAGTCGTGGCCCTTCGGCTTCAGGCCGATGGCGCGGTCGATCGCGGCAGCGAGCAGGTCGTCGTCGGCCGAAGCCCGCAGCGGCTTGCGCAAATCGGAGGCATCCTCATGGCCGAGGCAGGTATGCAGCGTGCCGGTACAGGTGATGCGCACCCGGTTGCATGCTTCGCAGAAGTTGTGGGTCATCGGCGTGATGAAGCCGAGTTTGCCGCCGGTCTCGGAGACCGAAACATAGCGGGCAGGGCCGCCGGTATCGTCGTCGATGTCGGTCAGCGTGAATTGCTGGGCGAGACGGGCGCGCAGCAGCGACAGCGGCACATATTGATCGATGCGGCCTTCGCCGATGTCGCCCATCGGCATCACCTCGATCAGGGTCAGCGCCATGCCCTTGCCGTGCGCCCATTGCATCAGCGCGGGGATTTCGTCCTCGTTGAGGTTCTTCAGCGCCACCGCGTTGATCTTGACCGCGAGGCCCGCGGCGCGCGCGGCCTCGATGCCGGCCAGCACCTTGTCGAGGTCGCCCCAGCGGGTGATGGCGCGGAATTTCTCGGGATCCAGCGTGTCCAGCGAGACGTTGATGCGGCGTACCCCGCAATCCCGCAACTCCTGGGCAAAGCGCGAAAGCTGCGAGCCATTGGTGGTCAGCGTCAGCTCCCCGAGCGCGCCGCTGTCGAGGTGGCGCGACAGCGAGCGCACCAGCGACATCACGTTACGCCGGACCAGCGGTTCGCCGCCGGTCAGCCGCAACTTGCGCACGCCCTTGGCGATGAAGGCCGAGCACAGCCGGTCGAGCTCCTCGAGCGTGAGCAGATCGGCCTTGGGCAGGAATGTCATGTCTTCCGACATGCAATAGAAGCAGCGCAGGTCGCAGCGATCGGTGACCGATACCCGCAAATAGCTGATGGTCCGGCCGAACGGGTCGGTCATCGGACGGGACAGCGATGCCAGTGGACTGGGTGAGGGTCCGGTCATTCAGGTGCCTTTTCGGTGGGCAGCCGCGACAATAGGAGACGGCCCTACCTTTGCAATCTAGGCACGTTGCAATGCCTGCACAATCCGCAACCTTCTTCAGGTGCGCTGCAAAGCAATCAGCGGGGGGGCGGCGGCGTCGGGTTCGGGAACGGCGAGCCCGCAGGGGCGGCCGGCGGCGGCTTTGGTTTCTTCGGCTTGGCCGGCCGGCGAACCGGCTTCGGCGGCGGCCCGGCCGGCTTCAGTTCCGCGACCACCGGGTTGGGATCGATCGTGGTCGAGGCGGGGGTCGAGAAATCGCCGGGAACAAAGGTGACCTGCACCGGGACGGTCGCCGGCAGGAACTTGTTCATGGTGTAGGTGACCGAGAAACCGGTATCCACCGCGGGCACCGCGACCGAGCAGGGAGTCTTGCAGCCCGGCCCCAGCGAGGTCTTGGCGTCGGCGCCCGAGGGAACCGAGTCGAGCTGGACCTGAATGGTGGGTGGTGTGGACTTGAAGGCGTCCATGGAAAAGGAGGAGCACCCGGCCAAGCCTGCCGCCGTCACGGCAATCACGATGACACGACGCATATCCGTCACTCTATTGCGGCTCGCGGCCACAATCCCCGCGCGAGCTTAGGGGGGTGGGAGTAACCGCGCAACGGTGCGGACGGTTATAGTTAAGTAATGGTTAATATCTGTTTAGACAGCAAAATCAAAGTCTTATATGGATTTTTTGGGTGCCGTCAGGCTTTCCACTGCGGCCGGCAGATCGCGCATGTGATGTATCAGGAGGTCCGGCTTGAGCTCGGCGATCGGCACCTCGGTGTAGCCGAATCCGACGCCGATCACCGGGACGCCGGCGCGGCGGGCGACGCCGACATCCGGTCCGGCATCGCCGACCATGATCGCGGCGGACGGGTGACCTCCGGCGCGCGCGATCGTTTCCCGCAGGAAAACCGGGTCCGGTTTCGAGACCCCGAATGTGTCCGCGCCGCAGATCGCGGAAAACCGCGCACTCAGGCCCAACTGGTCGAGCAACAGCTTCGACAGCCACTCCAGCTTGTTGGTGCAGACCGCGAACCGGCACCCGCGCGCGCTGAGTTCGTCGAGTGCGTCCTCGAGACCCTCGAACGGGCGGGAGGCGTCGGCGATATGGGCCGCATAGTAATCGATGAAATCCCCCATCATCCGGTTGATGTCTTCGACGGAGGTGATGCGGCCGTCCACCTCCACGCCGCGTTCGATCAGCTTGCGGGCGCCTTGCCCGATCATGTTGCGCGCGGTGTGCAGCGGCACTGCGGGCATACCCTCGCGGTCGAGCACGAAGTTGAGGGCGTTGATCAAATCGGGCGCCGTATCCACGAGCGTGCCGTCGAGATCGAATACGATGATTCGGGCAGAGGTCATGCGAAAACCGCTATCGGGCCCGGTGCGATCGTGCAAGTGGCAGAACGAGTCGTTTCTTCGTCATTTCCGTCTTCGTCATGCCCCCTTTATACCGCTGTTCCTCACCGCAAAACGACGCTAGATATGCCCCCGCCGGACAGCGCGGGTCGCAGGACCGGCGGCGGCTTCCCAAAAAGGCATCGCACGCACGTGAACATGGATGAATTGAAACGGCAGGCGGCGGCGCGCGCGCTCGAAGAAGTGCGCGACGGCATGAAGCTCGGCCTCGGCACCGGTTCGACCGCAAAACACTTCGTCGACCTGCTCGGCGAAAAGGTGCGCGCCGGATTGAATGTGGTGGGCGTGCCGACATCGGAAGCCACCCGCATCCAGGCCGAGCAATGCGGCGTCCGGCTGACCACGCTCGACGAGGTCGACCGGCTCGACCTCACAGTCGATGGCGCCGACGAAATCGATCCCGCGCTCCATCTGATCAAGGGCGGCGGCGGCGCGCTGCTGCGCGAGAAGATCGTCGCGGCCGCGTCGGATCGCATGATCGTGATCGCCGACGACTCCAAATGGGTCGATGTCCTCGGGCGTTTTCCGCTACCCGTCGAGGTCATTCCATTCGGCCTCGCGGCGACGCGGCGCGCCATGGCCGGGGCATTTGCGGAAAGCGGCAATTCCGGGCAAATGGTGCTCCGGAAGGGTAAGGACGGCCACGTTTTTGTCACCGATGGCGGCCACTGGATTGTCGATGCCCATCTGGGCCGCATATCGGATGCGCCGCGGCTGGCGGGTTTGTTGACCGCCATCCCCGGCGTCGTCGAGCACGGACTGTTCATCGGTCTTGCCAGCCTGGCTGTGCTGGCGGGTGCTCAGGGAATTCGCGTTATTGAACGGCGGTGACGCCGCTAATCCTAAGGAGACTTGGAATGAAGCTTGTTTCGAAGACTTTGTCGGCCGCCGGTCTTGCGCTTGCGTTGGCGGTGATTGCCGCTCCGGCCTCCGCGCAGCAGAAGCAGGCCGCGCCGGCCTCGGCGCTGCCTTCCGCGCTGCCAAAGCCGGGCACGCCGGCGGCGATGACCGCCGCCAGGGAAATCCTGCAGATGAAGAACGTGGCGGGGATGTACGCCGGCGCCGTGCCCGGTATGGTCCAGAAGACCAAGGAGGCGCTGCTGCAGGCCAACCTGAACTACCAGAAGGACCTCAACGAGGTCGCCGTGATCGTCGTCCAGAAGTTCGCGGGCCGCGAAAAGGAAATCGGCGAAGGCATGGCCACCATCTACGCCAACGAATTCACCGAGCAGGAGTTGAAGGATCTGGCGACGTTCTACAAGTCGCCGCTCGGCCAGAAGCTGCTGGCGACGGAACCCCGGGCCATCGGGTTGAGCATGTCCTACATGAACGCCTGGGCGCAGAACTTCGCGGAAGTAGTCAACGGCGAATTCCGCGCCGAGATGCGCAAGCGCGGCAAGGAAATCTAGGAGCAGCAGCGAGTAGCGAGTAGCGAATGGAAGGCGCATCGCGGGTTCGGTCTGCCATTCGCCATTCACTATTCGCCATCCGAGGCAATTGGGGCTGCCATGGCTGAGTTTGACGTCGATCTGTTCGTGATCGGAGGTGGCTCCGGCGGGGTACGCGCCGCGCGGATCGCCGCCGGCCATGGCGCCAGGGTGATGATCGCCGAAGAGTACCGCATGGGCGGCACCTGCGTTATCCGCGGCTGCGTACCGAAGAAGCTTCTGGTCTACGCTTCGCACATCCGCCACGACGTCGAGGACGCCGCCGGTTTCGGCTGGACCATTCCGTCAGCGACCTTCGACTGGCCGACTTTGATCGCCAACAAGGACAGGGAAATCGCGCGGCTGGAGGCGGCCTACACCTCCAACGTCGAAAAGTCCGGGGCCCGCGTGGTCAAGACCCGCGCGGTGTTCGAGGACCCGCATACGCTGCGGCTCGGCACCGGCGAGACCGTTACGGCGAAACACGTGCTGATCGCGACCGGCGGCGCGCCCAATCACGGCCAGGCCATCCCCGGCATCGAGCATGTGATCTCGTCCAACGAGGTGTTCCACCTGCCGCAATTGCCGAAGCGCATCGTGATCCAGGGCGGCGGCTATATCGCGCTGGAATTCGCCTGCATCTTCGCCGGCTTCGGAAGCGACGTGACCTTGATCTATCGCGGCGACAACATCCTGCGCGGTTTCGACGAGGACGTCCGCAGCCACGTCCGCGACGAGATGGAGAAGGACGGCATCACGATTCTCACCGGCTGCACCGTCAACAAGGTCGACAAGCGGGCTAAGGAATTCACCACCCATCTGTCGAACGGCTCCAGCATTGCCTCGGACCAGGTGATGTTCGCGATCGGGCGGCATCCTGCGGTCGCCAATCTCGGGCTCGAGAAGACCGGCGTCGCCATCAATCCCAAAAACGGCGGCATCGCGGTCGACGGTTTCTCGCGGACGTCAGTGCCGCACATCTACGCGATCGGCGACGTCACCCATCGCATTAATCTCACGCCGGTCGCGATCCGCGAGGGCCATGCTTTCGCCGACACCGTGTTCGGCAAGAAGACGATCGAGGTCGACCATGCGGACATTCCGACCGCGGTGTTTTCGCAGCCCGAGGTCGGCACCGTCGGGCTGACGGAAGTCCAGGCCCGCGCCAGCTTCGCCCGTGTCGATATTTACAAGGCGAGCTTCCGCCCGATGAAGGCGACGCTGTCGGGCCGCGACACTCGCATGCTGATGAAGCTCGTGGTCGATGCCTCGACCGACCGCGTCGTCGGCTGTCATATCGTCGGCGACGGCGCCGCCGAGATGGTCCAGGTGCTTGGCATCGCCGTGAAGATGAAGGCGACCAAGGCGGATTTCGACGCCACCATGGCGCTGCATCCGACTGCGGCGGAAGAGCTGGTGACGATGCGGACGCCGAGCGCGCGGCATGTGCGGGAAGCGGCGGAGTAGGGGCTTCCAGCGAACCTGCGACGCAGCGGAATTTTCCGCAGTGCGTCACAAGCGAACCTTCCGAATAGCCGCAGGGCTTTCCCC
>JBAQER010000647.1:0-13639 GCA_049286845.1 Bradyrhizobium sp. | reverse complement strand
GCTACTTCGTCCACGACGATGAGGAAGCCGCGCTGCACGGGAGCCCGCCCGGGACCTTCACCGATTGGCGTCCGCTTCCCAACGATTCCGACCTTCTTTTCTACGAGGGGCTGCACGGCGCCGTCGTGACCGACAAGGTCAATGTTGCGCGCCATGCCGACCTCAAGATCGGCGTTGTGCCCGTCATCAATCTCGAATGGATCCAGAAGCTGCATCGGGACCGCAGCGCGCGCGGCTATTCCACGGAAGCGGTGACCGACACGATCCTTCGCCGCATGCCGGACTACGTCAACTATATCTGCCCGCAATTCGCGGAGACCGACATCAATTTCCAGCGGGTGCCGACGGTCGATACCTCGAACCCGTTCATCGCCCGTTGGATCCCGACACCGGACGAGTCGATGGTGGTGATCCGGCTCAAGAACCCGCGCGGCATCGATTTCCCCTATCTGCTGTCGATGATCCCCAGCAGCTTCATGTCGCGTGCGAATTCAATCGTGATTCACGGATCCAAGCTCGATCTCGCGATGCAGCTGATCCTGACACCGCTGATCCTGCAACTGATCGACCGAAAGAGGCGCGCATGAATATCTCGACCCCAAACAGGATGCTTCAGAGCGGGATCGCCCATCGCGACATGTCGAACGCCGTTCGCTTCCTCGCCATCGACGCGGTGGAGAAGGCGAAGTCCGGTCACCCCGGGATGCCGATGGGCATGGCCGATGTCGCCACGGTCCTGTTCTCGCGTTTCCTGAAATTCGATGCCGCCGATCCGAGGTGGCCGGATCGTGACCGGTTCGTGCTGTCCGCCGGCCATGGATCGATGCTGCTCTATGCGTTGCTGTTTCTGACGGGATATGAGGGAATCACGATCGACGAACTCAAGGCCTTTCGGCAATGGGGATCGAAGACCCCGGGCCATCCGGAATACGGACATACGCCGGGTGTCGAAACGACAACCGGGCCGCTGGGGCAGGGCATAGCGACCGCTGTCGGCATGGCCCTGGCGGAGCGGCTGTTGAACGCGCGCTTCGGCGACGATCTCGTCGACCATTACACCTATGTAATCGCCGGCGATGGCTGTCTGATGGAGGGGCTCAGTCATGAAGCGATTTCGCTGGCCGGGCATCTCCGGCTCAACCGGCTGATCGTACTGTTTGACGACAACGAAATCTCGATCGACGGGGCGACATCGCTGTCATGTTCGGACGACCAGCTCGCACGGTTCCAGGCATCCGGCTGGTCGGCCTGCCGTATCGATGGGCATGATCCGGAAGCCATCGCGGCGGCGATCGAACGCGCCCGGAACAATGACCGGCCGACACTGATCGCGTGCCGCACCGTCATCGGTTTCGGCGCCCCGAACCGGCAGGGCACCGAGAAGGCGCACGGTGCGCCGCTCGGCGCCGACGAGATCGCAATGACTCGCGCCGCGCTGGGCTGGCCGCACCAGCCATTCCAGGTGCCGGACTTCGTCATCGAGCACTGGCGCAAGATCGGCGCGCGCGGGCAGGGGGCCCGCCGAGCCTGGATCGAGCGGACCAGACATCTTACTTCCGTCCCGCGTTCGCCGTTTCACGATGCGCTCAATCGAAAGCTGCCCTGCGAATACGCCGGCGCGATGGATCAGCTTCGCCATCGGCTCGGCGCTGAACGCCCGACCATCGCCACCCGGCAAGCTTCGCAACTGGTGATCGATACGATTGCGGAAGCCTTGCCGAATTTGCTGGGCGGCTCGGCCGACCTCACCCACTCCAATCTCACCCGCGCCAAGACCCAACAACCGGTGCGGCCCGATTGTCTTGCGGGCAACTATATTCACTATGGCGTCCGCGAGCATGCCATGGCGGCGGCGATGAACGGCGCCGCATTGCATGGCGGCTTTATTCCCTACGGCGGCACGTTTCTCACCTTCGCCGACTACAGCCGTCCGGCGATCAGGCTGGCGGCGTTGATGGGCATCAGGGTCATCCATGTGATGACGCACGACTCCATCGGATTGGGCGAAGATGGCCCCACCCATCAGCCGGTCGAACATCTGGCATCGCTGCGAGCGATCCCAAATCTGCTGGTGTTCCGTCCCGGCGACGCCGTCGAGACCGCCGAGGCCTGGGATTGCGCGTTGAGGGCGGAGACCAGTCCCTCGGTGCTGTGCCTGTCACGGCAGGCGCTCCCTACGTTCCGCGAAAATACCGGTGACACCAATCTGGTAGCGTTCGGCGCCTACGTCGTCGTCGAGCCGGAAGGCGGCCGCGACGTCACCCTGATCGCAACCGGTTCCGAAGTGTCGATCGCACTGGAGGCGTCGAAGCTGCTTGCGAATGACGGCGTCCGCGCCGCGGTCGTGTCGGCGCCGTGCTTCGATCTGTTTCGCCAGCAGACGGTCGAGTACCGGGCGGCGGTGCTCGGAAGTGTCCCGAGGGTCGGCGTCGAGGCCGCGGTTGAGGGCGACTGGGCGCGCTGGCTTGGCGATAGCGGCGGGTTCGTCGGCATGACCGGCTTCGGCGCATCCGCTCCGGCGGAGGTGCTGTATCGCCAATTTGGTATCACCGCGGAAGCGGTTGCTGCGTCGGCCCGGCATTGCCTGGCGCGGTCGAGCACGGAGGCAACCTGCTCATGACGTTTCACGCGCGAGAGAAAATGAAACGGAGGCTGCGATGGCACGAATTACGCTGAGGCAATTGCTGGATCATGCCGCCGAGCACGACTACGGCGTGCCGGCATTCAACATCAACAACATGGAGCAGGGCCTTGCGATCATGGAAGCGGCGGCGGCCGTCGATGCGCCGGTCATCATCCAGGCGTCGCGAGGCGCGCGCTCCTACGCCAATGACATCATGCTGTCGAAGATGATCGACGCATTGGAGGAAATGTATCCGCAGATTCCACTCTGCCTGCATCAGGATCACGGCAATGAGGAAGCCACCTGCGCCACCGCGCTTCAATACGGCTTCACATCGGTCATGATGGATGGCTCGCTCAAGGCCGACGCCAAGACCGCCGCGGATTATGATTACAATGTCGACATCACCAGCCGCGTGGTCGAGATGGCGCACTGGATCGGCGCCTCGGTGGAAGGCGAGTTGGGTGTGCTGGGCTCGCTGGAGCACGGCGGCGGCGAGCAGGAAGACGGTCACGGTGTCGAAGGCAAGGTCAGTCATGATCAATTGCTGACCGATCCGGACCAGGCGGTCGATTTTGTCCGCGCCACCAAGGTCGATGCGCTGGCGATCGCGATGGGGACCTCGCACGGCGCCTATAAATTCTCGCGCCGGCCGGATGGCGACATCCTCGCCATGAACGTGGTCGAGGAAATTCACCGCCGGCTGCCGAACACCCATCTCGTGATGCATGGTTCGTCATCGGTGCCGCAGGAGTTGCAGGACGCGTTCAACCAGTCCGGCGGCGAGATGCCGCAGACCTGGGGCGTTCCGGTTGAGGAAATCGTCCGCGGCATCAGGCACGGCGTTCGCAAAATCAACATCGACACCGATTGCCGGCTGGCGATGACGGTGGCGTTCCGGAAAGTTGCGACCCGGACCGGAAGCGAATTCGACCCGCGCAAATTCCTCAAACCGGCGATGGACGCGATGCGCGACCTTTGCCGCGAGCGTTTCGAGCGGTTCGGCACCGCCGGACATGCGTCGAAGATCAAGGTGATCCCGTTGCCGGAAATGGCAAAGCGCTATCGCTCCGGTGCGCTTGATCCACGTATCGGGAGCATGGCGAATGCAGCCGAATGACCTGAATGCCTTCGATCCCAAGTAGCCGTCGCATGTACAATGAGGAGACCAGCATGAACCAGCACTCGATGACCGTCCGCGGCAAGGATCGCTATAAATCCGGCGTCATGGAATACAAGAAGATGGGCTATTGGGAGCCCGACTACGAGCCAAAGGACACCGACATCATCGCGCTGTTCCGGGTCACGCCGCAGGACGGCGTCGATCCGATCGAGGCATCCGCCGCCGTGGCCGGCGAATCGTCCACCGCAACCTGGACCGTGGTCTGGACCGACCGGCTGACCGCGGCGGAAAAATACCGCGCCAAATGCTATCGCGTAGATCCGGTTCCGAATGCCCCGGGACAGTATTTCGCCTACATCGCCTACGATCTCGACCTGTTCGAGAATGGATCGATCGCCAACCTGTCGGCCTCGATCATCGGCAATGTGTTCGGCTTCAAGCCGCTGAAGGCGCTGCGGCTCGAGGACATGCGGCTGCCGGTGGCCTATGTGAAGACATTCCAGGGACCGGCAACCGGCATCGTGGTCGAGCGCGAGCGCATGGACAAGTTCGGCCGGCCGCTGCTCGGCGCCACCATAAAACCGAAGCTCGGCCTCTCCGGCCGCAATTACGGCCGCGTGGTTTACGAGGCGCTGAAGGGCGGGCTCGATTTCACCAAGGATGACGAGAACATCAACTCGCAGCCATTCATGCATTGGCGCGAGCGGTTTCTCTACTGCATGGAGGCCGTCAACAAGGCGCAGGCCGCTTCCGGAGAAATCAAAGGGACCTATCTCAACGTCACCGCCGGCACCATGGAGGACATGTACGAGCGCGCGGAGTTCGCCAAGGAACTCGGCTCTGTCGTCATCATGATCGATCTGGTGATCGGTTACACCGCGATACAGTCGATGGCAAAATGGGCGCGCCGCAACGACACGATCCTGCATCTGCATCGTGCCGGGCATTCCACCTATACGCGCCAGCGTAACCACGGTGTATCGTTCCGGGTGATCGCGAAATGGATGCGACTCGCCGGCGTCGATCATATCCATGCCGGCACGGTCGTCGGCAAGCTCGAGGGCGATCCGGCGACGACGCGCGGCTATTACGACATCTGCCGCGAGGACTACAATCCGGCAAAGCTCGAACATGGCGTGTTCTTCGATCAGAACTGGGCCAGCCTCAACAAGCTGATGCCGGTGGCGTCCGGCGGCATCCATGCCGGCCAGATGCATCAACTGCTCGATCATCTCGGCGAGGACGTAGTGCTGCAATTCGGTGGCGGCACCATCGGGCACCCGATGGGCATCCAGGCCGGCGCAACCGCGAACCGCGTCGCGCTGGAAGCCATGATTCTCGCCCGTAACGAAGGCCGCGACTATTTGCATGAAGGGCCGGAGATCCTCGCCAGGGCAGCAGCGACGTGCACGCCGCTGAAGGCCGCGCTCGAAGTCTGGAAGGACGTCACCTTCAACTACGAATCGACCGACATGCCCGACTACGCCCCCACCGCCAGCGTTTCGATGTAAGGAGCCAAGACCATGCGCCTCACCCAGGGTTGCTTCTCGTTCCTGCCCGATCTGACCGATGAGCAGATTTCCAGGCAAGTTCAATATTGTCTCGGCAAGGGTTGGGCCGTGAACATCGAATTCACCGACGACCCACACCCCCGCAACAATTTCTGGGAAATGTGGGGCCTGCCGATGTTCGATCTCCATGACGCCGCAGGCGTGCTGATGGAGCTGAACGAGTGCCGCAAGCTATATGACGATCGTTATATCCGGATGTCCGCATTCGATTCCAGCCACGGCTGGGAGTCGCTGCGGCTGTCGTTCATCGTCAACCGGCCGAAGGACGAGCCGGGCTTCCGGCTCGAGCGTCAGGAGGTCGATGGCCGCAAGGTCCGCTACACCACGAAATCCTACGCCGTCGATCGGCCCGAGGGCCGGCGCTACGGCGGGTAGTACCATCCGGGCCGCCGCGAACGATGGACCTCCCTGGTCGTTTCGCGGGGCCTCTGGATGCACTGCTCCGTCGCTGTGCAATGCGGCGGCGGAGCTCCTTCTTTCGAAAAACATGCGCGCGGCATTCTGGGTTTCTCCGACAGATGCCATTGGACGACGATCGATGACAGACAAGGTAAACCTTCGTGAGGAACTTGAGGCCGTCGGCATCGACGAGATTCTCAGGCAGCTCGACCGCGAGTTGATCGGCCTGAAGCCGGTAAAGACGCGGATTCGCGAGATCGCCTCGCTGCTGCTGATCGAACGCATCCGCAAGCGCATGAATCTGAGCTCCGATGTGCCGACGTTACACATGTCGTTCACCGGAAATCCCGGCACCGGCAAGACAACAGTGGCGTTGCGGATCGCAAGCATTCTTCACAAGCTCGGTTTCGTGCGGCGAGGGCAGGTGGTGTCGGTCACTCGCGATGAACTGGTCGGCCAGTACATTGGCCACACGGCGCCCAAGACCAAGGAGATTCTCAAGAAAGCGATGGGTGGCGTGCTGTTCATCGACGAGGCCTATTATCTGCACCGTCCGGACAACGAGCGCGACTACGGGCAGGAGGCGATCGAAATCCTGCTGCAGGTGATGGAATCCCAACGCGAGGATCTGGTGGTGATCCTGGCGGGCTATGGCGATCGCATGGACCGGTTCTTTGCCAGCAATCCGGGATTCCGCTCGCGAATTGCGCACCACATCGACTTTCCCGACTATTCCAACGACGAACTGCTGATGATTACCGAACTGATGCTGCACGACATGAACTACACGTTCAGCGCGGAGGCGCGGGCGGCATTCGTTCGCTACATCGCGTTGCGCAAGGCGCAGCCATTGTTTTCCAATGCGCGCTCGATCCGCAATGCGCTCGACCGGATGCGGTTGCGCCAGGCCAACCGCCTCGTAGCGGATCTCGATCGCACCCTTTCCGCCGATGACGTCAAGTCGATCGAGGCGCCGGACGTATTGGCGAGCCGGGTGTTTTCGAAATCCCAGCCGACCCCGGTCGAGCGCCTCAAGATCGAGAGGAAATCCTGAAGCCGATGCCAGAGCCAATCATGATTGCGCCGTCAATCCTCTCGGCGGATTTTGCCCGTCTCGGGGACGAAATCGAGGCCATCGATGCCGCGGGTGCCGACTGGATTCATTGCGACGTCATGGACGGACATTTCGTCCCGAACATCAGTTTTGGTCCCGACGTCATCAGGGCTATTCGCCTGCGCACGAGCAAGATTTTCGATGTGCATTTGATGATCGCACCGGCTGATCCGTATCTGGAAGCCTTCGCCAAGGCCGGCGCCGATATCATTACGGTGCATGCCGAGGCCGGCCCGCATTTGGATCGTACGCTTCAGACGATCCGGGGGTTGGGGAAAAAGGCCGGTGTCACGATATGCCCGGCCACATCCGAGCAGGCTCTCATGCATGTCCTCGATCGTGTCGACCTCATCCTGGTGATGACGGTGAATCCCGGCTTTGGCGGACAATCGTTCATTGAAGCGCAGCTGGAGAAGATCCGGCGCATCCGCGCCATGATCGGTGACCGGCCGATCCGGCTCGAGGTCGATGGCGGTGTTAACATCGATACCGCCGCCCGGGTGGTTGCCGCGGGTGCCGACACGCTGGTCGCGGGATCGGCGGTGTTTCGCGGCGGCACGTTGGATGCTTACCGAAGCAACATCTCCTCGATCAGGGCTGCCGCAGAGACCGGGCGCCCAGGCTAAGGCGGGCTTGCCGGAAACCTCGTCCGCGCAGATGGCGCGAGGGGGGCATCCGCTTCGTTCTTGGGCTATGGCCATTGGCCGTGAAGTCAAAGACCCGGCTCGAAAACAACAATCTGGCGGTTCGATTTCGAGCGATCATCGTCGTGCGTTGGCATCGGGGCGCGCCGTCGGCCGACCGAAACAAGCGTCGCGTACCTGGTCATGCGCTTACCAGTTGATGACGGACTTGCTAAGTCCGCGTCCGATCCGGAACAGCCAATTTGTTTCTAACCCGCTGAAATATTGTCTGCATTCCAGTTGGCCCGGCGTTTGCACTCCTTCCGCCAGCGACCGCTGCGTCAACAAGCGGCCAGCGCAAAATGGAGGGACGCCGGCGATGGCCGAGACATTCTACGACGTGCTGAGGCGCCAAGGCATTTCGCGCCGAAGCTTTCTCAAATTTTGCTCGTTGACGGCGGCCTCTCTCGGGCTCGGGCCGGAATTTGCGCCGACCATGGCGCAGGCGCTCGAGACCAAGCCGCGTACGCCGGTGCTGTGGCTGCACGGCCTCGAATGTACCTGCTGCTCGGAGGCCTTCATCCGCTCCTCCCATCCGCTGGCGTCGGACGTCATCCTCTCGATGCTGTCGCTCGACTACGACGACACCATCATGGCGGCCGCCGGGCATCAGGCCGAAGCGATCATCGAAGAGGTGGTGACGAAGTACAAGGGCAATTACATTCTCGCCGTCGAGGGCAACCCGCCGCTCAACGAAGACGGGATGTACTGCATCATCGGCGGGAAGCCGTTCCTCGAACAGCTGAAATACGCCGCGAAGGACTGCAAGGCCGTGATCTCGTGGGGCAGTTGCGCCTCGTGGGGCTGCGTGCAGGCTGCGCGACCCAATCCGACACAGGCCGTTCCGGTCCACAAGGTGATCCGCGACAAGCCGATCATCAAGGTGCCGGGCTGCCCGCCGATACCGGAGGTGATGACCGCCGTCGTCACCTACATGATGACGTTCGATAAGATCCCCGAGCTCGACCGCCAGGGGCGGCCGAAAATGTTCTATTCGCAGCGCATCCACGACAAATGCTACCGCCGTCCGCATTTCGATGCCGGGCAGTTCGTCGAGCAATGGGATGACGACGCCGCGCGCAAGGGCTACTGCCTCTACAAGATGGGCTGCAAGGGTCCCACGACCTACAACGCCTGTTCGACCACCCGCTGGATGGGCGGACTGTCGTTCCCGATCCAGTCGGGCCACGGCTGCATCGGCTGCTCCGAGGACGGCTTTTGGGATAACGGCTCGTTCTACAACCGGCTCTCCGACATCCATCAGTTCGGCATCGAGGCGACCGCCGACAAGGTCGGCGGCACCGCCGTTGCCGCGATCGGCGCGGCTGCGGCCGCGCACGCTGCCGTCAGCGCCGTCAAGCGCGCCCGCAACAAGGCGCCGGCGAACACAGGGGAGAATTCATAATGAACGTTCAGACGCCGAACGGCTTTACGCTCGACACCAGCGGCAAGCGCGTTGTCGTTGACCCGCTGACCCGCATCGAAGGGCACATGCGCTGCGAGGTCAATGTCGACGCCAACAACATGATCACCAATGCGGTTTCCACGGGTACGATGTGGCGTGGCCTCGAGGTGATCCTCAAGGGCCGCGACCCGCGCGACGCCTGGGCGTTCACCCAGCGCATCTGCGGCGTCTGCACCGGTACCCACGCGCTGACCTCGGTGCGCGCGGTTGAGGATGCGCTGAAGATCAAGATCCCCGAAAACGCGAACTCGATTCGCAACATCATGCAGCTCTCGCTGCAGATTCACGACCATCTCGTGCATTTCTACCATCTGCATGCGCTCGACTGGGTCAATCCGGTGCATGCGCTGAAGGCGGATCCGAAGGCAACCAGCGAATTGCAGATGGCGACCGGGCCGAACCATCCGAAGTCCTCGCCAGGCTATTTCCGCGACGTGCAGAGCCGCCTGAAGAAGTTCGTCGAGAGCGGCCAACTCGGACCGTTCAAGAACGGCTATTGGGATAATCCGGCCTATCTGCTGCCGCCCGAAGCCAGCCTGATGGCGGTGACGCACTACCTCGAGGCGCTGGACTTCCAGTCGCAGATCATGAAGACGCGCGTCGTCTTCGGCGGCAAGGACCCGCATCCGAACTGGCTGGTCGGCGGCGTCCCCTGCGCCATCAATGTCCATGGCGAGGGCGCGGTCGGCGCCATCAACATGGAGCGTCTGAACTTCGTCTCCTCGATCATCGATCAGACGACGACGTTCATCCAGAACGTATACATCCCCGACATTCTGGCCATCGCCAGCTTCTACAAGGGCTGGCTCTACGGCGGCGGCCTGTCAGGCAAGAGCGTGCTCGCCTATGGCGATATCCCCGAATACGCCAACGATTATTCGCCCTCCAACCTGCTGATGCCGTCGGGCGCAATCATCAACGGCAATCTCAAGGAAGTTCACCCCGTCGATCTGCGCGATCCTTCGCAGATCCAGGAGTTCGTGCCGCACTCCTGGTACAAATATCCGGATGAGAAGAAGGGTTTGCACCCCTGGGACGGCGTTACCGTGCCGAACTATGTGCTCGGACCCAATGCCAAGGGCACCAAAACCAATATCCAGGAAATCGACGAGGGCGGAAAATACTCCTGGATCAAGGCGCCGCGCTGGAAGGGGCACGCCATGGAGGTCGGTCCGCTTGCCCGCTATGTCGTCGGCTACGCCAAGGGCGACAAGGAAATCACCGAGCAGATCAACATGGTGCTGAAGGCGCTCGACGTGCCGGTGAGCGCCCTGTTCTCGACCCTCGGCCGCACCGCCGCGCGCGCGCTCGAGGCGCAATGGTGCTGCACCAAGCAGCGCCATTTCATGGACAAGCTGATCGCCACCATCAAGGCCGGCGACAGCTCGACCGCGAATGTCGAGAGCTGGGATCCCAAGACCTGGCCGTCCGAGGTCAAGGGTGTCGGGTTCACCGAGGCTCCCCGCGGCGCGCTCGCGCATTGGATCAAGATCAAGGACACCAAGATCGACAATTACCAATGCGTCGTGCCGACGACCTGGAACGGTAGCCCGCGCGACAACGAGGGCAATATCGGTGCCTTCGAGGCGTCGCTGATGAACACCAAGGTCGAACGCGCCGAAGAACCGGTCGAGATCCTGCGGACGATTCACAGCTTCGATCCATGCCTCGCCTGCTCCACCCATGTCATGAGCGAGGACGGACGCGAACTGGCCAAAGTCACGGTGCGTTGAGGGAGGACAAACAATGAAAATGCCCATTCGTTTCGGATCAGCTGCCATCCTGGCGGCACTCGCGACCCCCGCTCTTGCGCATACCGGAGCGGAGCCGCACATGCACGGCTTCCTGGCCGGACTTGCCCACCCATTGGGCGGGCTCGACCATATGCTCGCCATGATCGCGGTCGGCGTCTGGTCGGCACTTGCCGCCGGACGGCGGGTCTGGATCGTCCCGGCGATCTTCGTGGCCGCGATGTTGGCGGGAGCCGGGTTCGCTCAGGCCGGGGGCGCGCTGCCCGCGGCGGAGACCGCGATTGCGATGTCGGTGGTGGCGCTCGGCGTGCTGATCGCAGCCGGCGTCGGTCTGCCGGTCGGGGCGGGCGCGGCGCTGATCGCGCTGTTCGCCGTCTTCCACGGCTATGCGCACGGCATCGAGGCGACGGGAGCGGTGGCTGGCTATATGGCCGGCTTCGCGGTCACCACCGCGGTCCTGCACGTCTCGGGCATCGCGCTCGGCAGGGCCATCGCCGTCGTCCCGAATGCGTCGCGCCTGCTTGGAGCGGGTATCGTCGCATCCGGCGCCTATCTCGTCGCGACATTGTGAGGAGAGCGCCATGTCGATAGATTCCGGCGCAGCCGTACAGCAGGCGATCTACGTCTATGAGGGGCCGGTTCGGCTCTGGCATTGGGTCAACGCTCTCGCCATCCTCGTGCTGGCGGTGACGGGATACTTCATCGGCGCGCCCTTGCCTTCGCTGTCGGGTGAGGCGAGCGATCATTTCCTGATGGGCTACATCAGGTTCGCCCACTTTGCGGCCGGTTACGTGCTGATCGCCGGCTTCATACTCCGGCTTTACTGGGCATTTGTCGGCAATCCCCATGCGCGCCAGATCTTCCTTCCGCCGCTGTTCAACGCCCACTGGTGGGGAGAAGTCTTCCACGAGATCAAATGGTATCTCTTCATCGCCAAGGAACCCAAGAAGTACGAAGGCCACAATCCGCTGGCCACGCTCGTGATGCACTTCGTGTTCGTGTGGGGCATCGTCTTCATGATGGCGACGGGCTTGGCCCTCTACGGCGAGGGCGAAGGCATGGGCTCGTGGCAGTACCGGTGGTTCTCCGGCTGGATCATCGGCCTGTTCGGCAACAGCCAGAACGTCCACACCTGGCATCACGTCGGGATGTGGGCCATCGTGTGCTTCGTGCTGGTTCACGTCTATGCGGCACTTCGAGAGGATGTGATGTCGCGCCAGAGTATCGTCAGCACGATGATCTCTGGTTGGCGCACGTTCAAGGACACGCGGCCGCCTGACGATCGCCCCACTAGCTGATTTCACCGGGCGGCGGCACGAGCCCGCAGCAATTCTTCATTGCGGAAAATATCGGCACGGGGCGCGTCTCACGCGCCCCGATTGCTTTGCAACGGGTCGCGCTACCTGCAGGGGGCATGTCAGCGGATGCGCCAAAACGGCGGATGCCATGGAAATGATCTGATCACGCAGGCTCGCGGCAAGAGGGTCCCGCGGCAATTGCCCCGATGAACGATCCGATGTTGGAAGGCAACTTTCCAGATTTGGATGGCGGATGACAATCCCGCTTGCATCAATCCTCGCAACGGCGTCGCCATATGACCGCTAACCCGTTGCTTCTGCTGCCGTTCCCTCCGATGGCCCGAGCCTTGCTAACCGGTTGTTACGCAACGCTCGGCAATCAAGAACGAGGAGGCGTGCGATGGAAACGCCGAAGGTCCTGATTATCGGGATCGGAAATCTGCTGTGGGCCGACGAAGGCTTTGGTGTGCGGGCCGTCGAGGCCATGCACCGCCTTTATGAGTGGCCCGGGAATGTCCGCCTGATGGATGGAGGCACGCAGGGCCTCTATCTCGTGCAGCATGTGCGCGAGGCCGATATCCTGATCGTGTTCGATGCGGTCGATTACGGCCTGCCGCCCGGGACGATCAAGCTGGTCGAGGGCGACGAGGTGCCCAAGTTTCTCGGCGCGAAGAAGATCAGCCTGCACCAGACCGGATTTCAGGAAGTGCTGGCCACGGCCGAGCTTCTCGGCGGCGCGACGCAACACCTGTATCTGATCGGCGTGCAGCCGGTGGAGCTCGACGACTTCGGCGGCTCGCTGCGCGACGAGATGAAGGCGCGTATCGGTCCGGCGATCCAGCACGCGATTGATTTCCTCGCCCGCTTCGGGATCGGCGGCCGTCTGCGCGACGTCCCGCTGCCGGAAACGGAGACGCTTGCCTGCGAACACATGGTGATGTCGCGTTACGAGGCGCAGCGGCCTTCTGCCGAGGACGCCTGCCGCTTCGGCGATCCGCGCGTGCTGGTCATGACGGAACAAGCCGATGCCGCGGCTGCCGACCAACAGCCGGCGCAAATGCAGGGAGCGCGGTGATGTGCATCGGCTTGCCCATGAAGGTGATCAGGCCGGGATCCGGATACGCCATCTGCGAAGCCGCAGGCGAGAGCCGCGAGATCGACATGCGCCTTGTCGGCGACCAGCCGGAAGGGGCCTGGGTTCTGGTTTTCCTCGACGCCGCACGGGAGGTGGTGACATCAGAACAGGCGTCGCTCATCGGCAATGCGCTCGACGCGCTCAGACTGGCTCTCACCGGGGACACCGAAGGCATCGACGAACTCTTTCCCGACCTTGCCGGCCGCGAGCCGGAACTTCCGCCCCATCTCCAAATTCACCTGCCGCCATCCTGAAAGGATCATTTCCGATGTCGACGCCCCTCATTGACGCGCTGGTCGAAAGGCACGGGTTCAGCCTGGTCGGCGAGGCGAATGTGGACGCCTTTCTCGATGCCCACGAGCATTCCCTGCTGTTCTTTCCCGGCGATGCCGACCGCCTGGTCGAGAGCAACGACGCCGCCGTCATTGTTGCGGAGTTGATGAAACCGTTCGACGGGCGCCTGGCGCCGGCTCTGGT
>JBAQER010000646.1:0-13830 GCA_049286845.1 Bradyrhizobium sp. | reverse complement strand
AGTTCGCGTCATTCTGGGCGATACCGACAACACGCCCTATGGCGGCGGCACCTGGGCATCGCGCGGTGCCGGCATCGGTGGCGAGGCCGCGCTTCAGGCGGCGAAGATTTTGCGCAGGAACATCCTGGATGTTGCAGCCGCCGTCCTGCAATCCTCGCCGGCTGAGCTCGACATCGCCGGCAACGCGATCGTGAACGCCAGCGACGGCGCGCCACGCATGGAGCTGCGCGAACTCGCACGGATCGTCTACTTCCGTCCCGATACGCTGCCGCCGGGCATTCAGCCCGAGTTGATGGCGACGCGCCACTTCGTGCCGCGCGAATATCCGTTTGCCTTCACCAACGGCGTTCAGGCCTCCTGGCTGGAAGTCGACACCGACACTGGTTTCGTCAAGCTGCTCCGCCATTGGGTGGTCGAGGATTGCGGTACCCTCATCAATCCGCAGCTGGTCGACGAGCAGATTCGGGGCGGCGTGGTGCAAGGCCTTGGTGCTGCGCTGTTCGAGAAGTGCGTCTACGATGATCGCGGCCAGCTGACCAACGCCAACATGGCCGATTACCTGGTTCCGATGTCTGGCGAGATGCCAGACATCGATGTCGGCCACGTGGTGTCGCCGACCTCGGAGACGGAGTTGGGTGCAAAGGGCGCGGGCGAGGCCGGTACGGCGGGAGCTGCCGCGGCGGTAGCGAATGCAGTGAACGATGCGCTCAGGCCGTTCGGCATCGTCATTAACGAGATTCCCTTGACGCCGCAGGTGATCCTCACCGCGCTGGGACGGATTTGAATGGGGACGAGCCGGGAAAGCCGCATATGGTGCAGCCAACAATATGAAACGCAGAGGAGGAAGCGCGCGGGCCAGCTCGCGGTCGCCCAATTCAACGACCCGGCGGGCGCATGTTCGCATCAGGTCAAAAGCGGACATGATCCTTTTTCATTGTGATGTCCGCTGTGTTCATCCAATATACCACCAAAACACGAGACATATGGGGAGGATTAAATGAAACGCAGGACACTTCTCGGCGGAACAGTCGCGGTCGCCATGCTTGGGCTGACCTCGGCCGCACTCGCCCAGCAACCACCGATCAAGATCGGCATGAGCATGGCGCAAACCGGCGGTCTGGCCGGCGGCGGCAAGGCCTCGCTGCTCGGCATCGAGGTCTGGCGGGACGACGTCAACGCCAAAGGCGGCCTGCTCGGCCGCAAGGTCGAGCTCGTCGTCTATGACGACAAATCGAGCGCTTCGGAGACGCCTGCGATCTACTCGAAGCTGCTGGACGTCGACAAGGTCGATATCCTGTTCGCCCCCTACGCGACGGTGCCGACGGCGCCGCTGATGCCGCTGGTCAAGCAGCGCGGCATGCTGCTGATGGGCAACTTCTCGTTCCAGGTGAACAGCAAGGTCGGTCACGACATGTGGTTCAACAATGCGCCGTGGGGACCGGCCGACAGCTGGGCATCTTCCTTCCTCGATCTCGGCCAGAAGGCCGGCGGCAAGACCATTGCACTGCTCGCGGCAGACCAGGAATTCGCCCAGAATCTGGCCAAGACCGCCAGGGAGGTCGCGACCAAGCTCGGCATGAAGATCGTGTTCGATCAGGCCTATCCACCGAGCACCGTGGAATTCTCCGGCATCCTCCGCGCGCTCAAGGCCGCCAAGCCCGACATCGTCTATGTCGCGTCCTACCCGCCGGATTCGGCTGGAATCCTGCGCGGCGTGAACGAGATCGGGATCGGCGACAACGTCAAGCTGTTCGGCGGCGGCATGGTCGGCCTGCAATTCGGCGCGGTCATGGAAAATCTCGGTTCGCTGCTCAATGGCGTCGTCAACTACAACACATGGCTGCCGGAACCGAAAATGTACAACGAGGGCACGAAGGCGTTCTTCGAGACCTATACGAAACGCGCCGTAGAAGCCAAGGTCGATCCGCTGGGCTACTACCTCGCGCCCTACGGCTACGCCAACGGTCAGATGATCGAGCAGGCCGTCAAGGCCGTGGGATCACTCGACCAGAAGGCGCTGGCGAAATATCTGCGCGAGAACACCCACAAGACCATCGTCGGGTCGATCACGTTCGCGGCGGACGGCGAGTGGAAGGAAAGCGGGGTCGTGCAGGCCCAGTTCGGCGGCATCGTGGACAAGAACATCGAGCAGTTCCGCAGCCCGGGCAAGCAGGTGATCCTGTTCCCGGAGAAACTGAAATCGGGCGATCTCATCAGTCCCTTCGAGGCTGCCCGGAAGTAAACCTCGTGGCTTTTTTCCGAACCATGGTGCGCTGCCAAGGGGGCAGCGCGCCAGCGTCTTCGACAACTGGGATGGGATAGACGGCGTGCGCGAACCGGGGCAGCGGCGGCTCAAGAGCGGGCCAAGGGGGACGTTACGTGTTTTCATTTGAACTGCTGCTCGATGCGGTGGTGATCGGGGTGCTGCTCGGCTGTTTCTATGCGGCGGTCAGTCTTGGATTATCCGTCTCGTTCGGCCTGCTCGACGTTCCCCACGTCGCGCATCCGGCCTTCCTGGTGCTGGCGTCCTACGCGGTGTTCTTCCTCAACGAGCACTACGGAGTCGATCCGCTGCTGGCAGGGCTGTTGATCACGCCGATCTTCTTTTTGTTCGGTCTCGCCGCCTACCGCCTGTACTACGAAACATTCGAAAAACGCGGTAGCGATGCCGGCGTGCGCGGCATCGCGTTCTTCTTCGGCATCGCCTTCATCATCGAAGTACTGATCATTCTGCAATTCGGTGTCGACCAGCGCTCGGTCACCGCGACCTATGTCGGCAAGGCCTGGCGGATCGGCGATATGCGGATTCCGTTCCGGCTGGTGGTCGCGTTCGTGGTCGCCGCTGCGCTGACGATCCTGCTGACGCTGTACCTGTCGCGAACGTACATGGGACGCGCGATCCGCGCGGTGGCGCAGGACCAGGAGGCGCTGCGGCTGATGGGCGCCAACCCGATACGGATCAAGCAATGGGCGTTCGGCATTGCAACGGCCGTGCTCGGAATCGCCGGCGCCTTGCTCATTATCGTCGCGCCCGTCGAGCCAACGCTCGACCGCACCTATATCGGGCGGACATTCTGCGTCGTGGTCATGGCGGGGCTCGGCAGCATGAGCGGCACGCTGGTCGCTGCCATCATCCTCGGCGTCGCCGAAACGATCGTCCTGACGCTGTTCGGCGCCTCCTGGGCGCCGGCCATTTCCTTCGCGATGCTACTCGGCGTTCTCGCCGTCCGGCCGCAAGGTCTGTTCGGCAGGCTGTCATGAAGCGTAACGGCATCTTCTTCTGGATCGGGGCGACCCTGTTCCTCGCCGCCGCCCTGCTGATGACGCAGGTCATCGGCAACCAATATCCCTTCTTTGCCGGCTACGTGATCCTGCAGTTCATCGTCCTCGCCGTCGCATGGAGCATCCTCGGCGGCTATGCCGGCTACGTGAATTTCGGCACCAGTGCGTTTTTCGGCATGGGCGTCTACACGGCGGTATTCCTGTTCAAGTCGGTCGGCGCGCCGCTCGCCGTACAGATCGCCGCCGCGGCGGTCATCGGCGCCCTGATGGGATTCGCCCTGGGCCTCCTGACCTTGCGCATGAAGGGCATCTTCTTCTCGATCGCGACCATTGCGCTGACGATCGTCATCGAAACGTCGATCACGAACTGGCGATATGTCGGCGGCGCGGCCGGCATCCAGATGCAGCGGCCTGCGGTGACGGCGCCGTTCGACAACTATGTAGAGATGCTGTTTTTCGTCCAGGCGCTTCTCGTGGTGCTGGCGGTTGCGAGCTCGCGCTACATTCAAAATTCATGGATGGGCCGCGGCTTGCAGGCACTCAAGGACGATGAACTCGCCGCGGAATGCACCGGCGTGCCGACCCTGCGGCTGAAGCTGCTGGCGTGCGTCATCTCCGGGGCGCTGATGTGCGCGGCCGGCGCCCCCGCCGCGATGTATCTGCAATACGCGGACCCCACGTCCGCGTTCAATCTCAACTACTCCGTCTCGGTGCTTGCGATGTCGCTGATCGGCGGCACCGCGCATTGGGCGGGGCCGGTCGTCGGCGCGATCCTGCTGGGCACGACGCAACAATTGCTGACCGTCACCATCTCGTCGGAAGTGAACGTGCTGGTGCTCGGCGTGATGCTGGTGCTGTTCGTGGTGGCGGCGCCTGAGGGCATCATTGGCCTGATCCGAAAGGTTCGCCGCAATCGCAACGAGGGCGAAGGATGATGCCCCCCGAAACTCAGGCACCCCTGCTGCGGATATCCGCGCTGACCAAGCGTTTCGGCGGCTTCACCGCGCTCGATAACGTCAGCGTCGACATTCGTCCCGGAGAGCGCTTCGGCCTGATCGGCCCGAATGGCTCGGGAAAGACGACGCTGATCAACTGTATTTCCGGCGCGTTCCGTACCGAGCCCGGCACCGTGGTGTTTCGTGACGAGGACATTACGCGGTTGCCGCCGCATATGCGCACGCGCCGCGGTATTGCGCGCAGCTTCCAGATCCCGCGGCCGTTCAAGAGCATGACGGTTGCCGAAAACCTCATGGTCGCGCTGGACTTCGCGGCGGTCACCGGCGAGATCGTCTCGGCTGCGCAACGGCGCGACACCATGATGTCGATCCTGACGCGGATGGGTCTCGCGTCGAAGGCGAACGTGTCGGCAACGAAGCTGAGCCAGGTGGAATTACGCAAGATGGAGCTCGCCCGGGCGATGGCGACGCACCCCAAACTCCTGATTTCCGACGAAGCCATGGCCGGCCTTTCCAGTTCGGAAGTCGACGAGGTGCTCGATCTCCTGATGAGCCTTGCGGACCAGGACATCACCATCATCATGATCGAGCACATCATGCAGGCAGTGATGCGGTTTTCGGACCGCGTGATGTGTCTCGACGCCGGCAGGATCATCGCGATCGGCACGCCGACCGAAGTCATGGCCAACCAGCGCGTGCAGGAGGCCTACCTTGGCACTTAGCCTTGCCATCAAGGACCTCGATGCGGGTTACGGCGCCGTGAAGGCGCTGCGCGGCGTCAGTCTCCATGTCGAGGCCGGCGAGACCGTCGCCTTGCTCGGCACCAACGGCAACGGCAAGAGCACGCTGATGAAGTGCGTCGCAGGCCTGGTTCGGCCGGAGCGCGGAAGCGTGTCGTTGACGATTGACGGAACGACGCACGATCTGGCCAGGCTGTCGACCGAGGCCATCGTCGATCTCGGCGTGGCGCTGGTTCCCGAGGGGCGGCGGCTGTTTCCCAAGCTGACCGTGCTGGAAAACCTGATGCTCGGCGCCTTCCGCAAGGCCGCCCGGCAAAACATCGATCGCAACCTTGCGCTCGCCTTCGAGACATTTCCGGCGCTGAAGGGGCTGCAGGGCCAGCTCGCCGGCACCATGTCAGGCGGGCAACAGCAGATGCTGGCCATCGCTCGCGCGCTGATGTCGTCGCCGCGCCTGTTGTTGATCGATGAACCTTCGGTGGGCCTGTCGCCGCTCCTGGTCTCGCAGACCATCGCCAAGATCGGCGAGCTCAATCAGCATCTCGGCCTGACGGTGCTCATGGCGGAGCAAAACTTCAATCAAGCGATCCGGATCGCCGATCGCGGTTACATCATTGTCCATGGCGAGATCGTCGTCGCGGCCGATTCAGTTGACGAATTGAGAGGCAACGACATCGTCAAGCGGCTCTATCTCGGCGGCGTCGCCTGATTGCCCGCTAGGAGCCGCGGCGGAAAGACTGCCGACGACGCAGCGACGAGGTCCAGCGTCCGTCCCGGCTTCGCCGGGATTGAGCCCATCGTTGCGTACGACCAGTTCCATCTTCGTCGCATCGCAACGCGTCGGACCGAACGACGGGCGCTGGAGCCGGAATGCACCCTTCCGGTCTTGATTTTTATCAACGCTTTCTGCTTCAATCGGGCAGATGCTACAATTAACAAATCAAGCGGCCCTTGGGGGAATATGATGAGTGTGCCAGTCCGAGCGAAGCGCAGTTCAGCGCCTTCCGATTCGCCGCACGGCCTGGCGCTGTTGCGCGATCCGCTGCTTAACAAGGGCACCGCCTTCACGGAAGCGGAGCGCGATGCGCTGGGATTGCGCGGGTTCCTGCCCGCCCACGTGCTCTCGATGAAGGATCAGGTCGAGCGTGTGCTGACCAATCTGCGCAGCCTGCCCACCGATCTGGAAAAATACATCACACTCAACTCGCTGCACGACCGCAACGAGGCGTTGTTCTTCCGCGTCGTGTGCGACAACATCGATGAAATCCAGCCGCTGATCTATACCCCGACAGTAGGGCTGGCTTGCCAGCGGTTCGGTCTCATCTTCCAGCGGCCGCGCGGCATGTTCATTAGCGCCAACGACCGCGGGCATATCGCGGAACTGCTGGCCAACTGGCCTTATCCGGCGAAGCTTATCGTCGTCACGGACGGAGAGCGTATCCTCGGCCTCGGCGATCTCGGCGCCCATGGCATGGGCATTCCGGTTGGCAAACTCTCGCTTTATTCGGCCTGCGCCGGCATCCGCCCGGAATACTGCTTGCCTGTGATGCTGGACGTCGGCACCAACAACGAAGACTTCCTGAACGATCCCTATTATATCGGCTTGCGCCAGAAGCGCCTGAGCGGCGCGGCGTACGACGAACTGGTTGACGAGTTCATCACCGCTGCGCGAGGGACGTTCCCTGGCGTGCTGATCCAGTTCGAGGATTTCGCCAATCACTCGGCGTTCCGGCTGCTGCACAAATATCGCGACAAGATAAATGTCTTCAACGACGACATCCAGGGAACGGCCGCGGTGGCGCTTGCTGGCCTGTTCTCCGCGTTGCGTGTGAACGGTGGAAAACTTGCCGACCAGAAGGTGCTTTTCCTCGGCGCCGGCGAGGCTGCGACCGGCATCGCCGACCTCGTGGTCTCGGCTATGATGGCGGAGGGCGTATCGGAAGTCGAGGCGCTCAGGCGCACATGGCTCGTGGACTCGCGCGGCCTTGTTGTGAAGAACAGGGCCGGCGTCACCGACCACAAACTTCGCTACGCGCACGATCATGCGCCAATCGGCGACTTTTTGACCGCGATCGAAACGCTCAAACCCACAGCCATCATCGGCGTTGCGGCGGCCGGCGGCGCCTTCACGCCCGAGGTGCTGCAGGCAATGGCGCGGATCAACGATCGGCCGATCGTGTTTGCGCTCTCCAATCCGACCTCGAAGGCGGAATGCTCCGCCGAGGAAGCTTATCGCCATACCGGCGGCCGCGCGCTGTTCGCTTGCGGCAGCCCCTACGATCCGGTGAAGCTCGACGGCAAGACGTTCGTACCGCGCCAGGGCAACAATTCCTACATCTTCCCGGGCGTCGGTCTCGGCGCGATCGCGAGCGGATCAAGACTGGTGACCGACGAGATGTTCATGGCCGCCGCGCACACGTTGGCCTATCTCGTCAACGACGCCGACATCGGGCAGGGCAGCCTCTATCCGGCGCTGCCGCGGATCCGCGAAGTCTCGGCACATATTGCTGTGGCGGTTGCCGAGGTCGCTTACCGGCGCGGTCTTGCCACTACTCCGGCGCCGAACGATCTGATGGCGTTCGTTCAATCGCAAATGTACGACCCCCACTATTGAAGTGAGGTGATCCGGTATTCTCAAGACCAAGGGGCGAAGCTGCAACTTCGCGCTTGGGAGTTGCCTGGGAGCGCGCGTTACTGGATTCCGAGCGCAAGATCGTCTGGCTGGCGAAGGCGGAAGAATGGGAACGGTGCGCGCTAGATGAAATTGCGTTCCACTTCCGGGAATGTAACCTCGATGTCGTTCATTCACGGCCGGTCGCCCAATAGCGCGCTGACGCTCTGCAGCCCAGTGGCGGCGTGAAGCGCCGGTTCTGTGCGCAACGGGGGCGCGGCTCGCCAGCGATTTTTTTTGCGGGGCGCGCCGAGCTGTCCGATGGGGCGGCGTCGATCCCTTAGTGTCGCCGTTCCGGCTTCGTCACGGTCTGCCTCACTTCGGCGCCGCAGTCGGAGCACTCATAGATGAAGTCGATCTTCGCCATGCTCCAGTGGGCCTCAACCTCTCTGACGTACATCGGCAGTAGTCCAACACAGCCGGGGCAGATGATTGGCGTGGTTTCAACTTCGTGATGCTGGATGTAGGCTGGCATGTCGGCTCTCCTTCACAGCGGAAGCACGGTAATTTCAACCCCGAGCTAACCTACCGCGAAGGCCGGATGCTCATCATCAACTCTTGTGAACGTACAAAGAACAGCCGCACAATCCTGGCGAGTGTGGCTTTGTGGTAACATCCAAAATCTGCAACGGATTCGCTGCAGATTTGGCTCTGCGATCCGATCCGGGCCCCGCGTCGATCACACTGACTCATGCTTCCTGAGATCGCGCGCGTGATCGAAATGGCTTGCCTGGAGATCGGCGTCAGCCGCCGGGATTTCGGGGACGGCTGCCTCGGCCAGAATTTCCGCCGTGATGTCGTCGACCGACGAATCGGCGATTTCGTGAATGAAGCTGATGTTCTTGTATTCGCCAGATGCCACCCGCGAGATGACTTCGCGCCGCGTAATCTCGGGGTCGACGATGGCCTCGCGCCCGCGCCGCCCGTAGTCGATCATCACGACGAAATACTGCATGGCCCTCTCATCGGGCGCCCGGCGGAATGTCCACGGGCGAGGCTTGCAATATTTCGGAAAATCAGAAATTAGTCAAGCTCGAAATTCTGAAAAGCAGAAACAAAGGGCTCTCGACTCCGATATGACCCCGCCGCGGGCGAGAATCGTGCGGCGCCGTCTTCGGGTTTTGGAGGGTCCCTCTATTTCTCGTGCGCGCGCCCGGCATGGGATTTTGCCGCCTTGCGCGCCCGGGCGGCGGCTTTGGCCCGCAGGCGCTCGATCTGGCCCCTCGGCAGGGTGACGCAGATCTCCCCGATCCATTCGAGCTTGACCCCGTTGATCGGCTTAGCGTTGAAGCTCGTGAGGTTGAAAAGCGCAGCAGATTTTCCCCGCTCGATGGTCTTCAGGTAACGCTCGCCGGTCTTGAGGCGAACCGCGGCTTCTTCGCCGTAGAAGCTTGAGAAGGGGTGGTGCTGCTCCCTGTAGACCACAATAATGTCGCCATTTTCGTACTTCGGCAGCATGGAATCACCGGCCACCTCGAAGGCGATGGTTTCCTCCGAAATCGGGAAGGGAAGTTCGACCTCGCCGAGACCCTCCGGCGGCACCTGCTCGTATTCCGGTTCGATCGCGGCGCCTGCGCCGACGCGGCCCATGATCGGCACCGAATTCAGTTCGAGATAGTCGATGATATCGGCAATTTCAGACGCCTTGATCAGGCGCAGACCGGACAGGATTTCCGAGACGGCACCAGGGCGAACGCCCATCGCCGTCGCCAGACCTCCCTTGGTCTTGCCCGGTTTCTCCAGTCCTCGCTCGATCAGCTTGATATCCAGCATGGCGGTATCTCTTCCGAATTTCAGAAATAATAGCAATTCCGATTATCAGAAATCAAGCTTGACATTTATTTCGGAATATCCGAAAATTAGTGATCGGTTGCCCGTGGCGACGGTTCGTCCGGGGTGGCCCTCATCATGACTGGAAGCGCAGGGGAGAATAGCTATTGCAGACAGACTGGGCACCCGCGCATTCCGACGCGCTGCGCGAATATCTTGCGAAGGGCATGTCCTTTGCCGAAATCGCTCATGCGATCAACGCGAAGTTCGACACCGCCTATTCCCGCAATGCCACCATCGGCCGCGCCAAACGAATGGGGCTCGCTGGTTCCGACCGGCGTGCCGAGCCGAACGGTTGGCCGCAGCAGCTCAGTGCGCCGCGGCTTCACAAACGTCGAGAGCGCCAGGCCGCCGAATTGAAACGGCTCTTGCCGGTCTCCGAGCGCGCGGAAAGGATCAATCTCCGCTGTGTCCAGATCCTGCCACGGCATTTGTCGCTGACAGACCTTGAAGCTGGCGACTGCCGGTATCCTTACGGCGGCGACGACGAGGGCGAACCCATCACCTTCTGCGGCCATCCGCAGCGCGAGGGATCGAGCTACTGCGCCGGACATTTTCACCTGACCCACGGCCCCGGCACGGCCTCGGAGCGAGCCGCCGTCCCGGTCTCCCTGCGGCTCGTGGAGGCAGCATGAAAGGCGAACCGGCCATGGCCATGAGGATGACGCGGCTGCCGCGTCGCCATCGCATCGCGCATCTTTGCGCGCTGATCCGGCAGCAACCGATGCGCTCGATCCGGCGCAGGGAGTTGGTGACGTTGTTGCGCGCTGAAATGACAGCGCAGCTCTGCATAGCGGTGCGGGCAGGGTGAGCCGACCCCTACGGGTGGAGCACGGCTGGCTGGATTTTGCGGCGCATTGGCCGGAAGTGACTGCGGAAGACCCTCTGTCACTGTGAACCCGAAATCCCTGGCCTTGCCGGCCTGGCGATTGACGCGCCGGCGAGTCGGATTTCATCATTTTACGGAGAAGCAAGAAGTGGCACGAGCAAGACGCAAAAAACCGCATAATCCGGCAAAGGTGCATGACCGGCGATCCCGTGACTTGCCGCGCAATGCGGAAGTGGCGGCGATTGAAGTGGACGATCCCCTTGGCCTGGAGCCGGGGGACAAGATCGTCACCCTGCGTTCGATCCGCAACGATCCGCTGGGGCGGTTGCATTCGCACCGCCACATCGATGAAGCACAGTACCAGGGTGGACGGGCTTTTCAGGCGGATTGGGAAAAAGCCGAACGCGGACCGCGGGCCGTCGACCCCACCAGGGAATATGTCGATGGCGGCGAGATGCGGGAGCCGATTACCGAAGGCCAGCGCAAGGCCGCGCTGCGGCTGAACCGCGCCGAGCGCGAACTCGGCGCCGACGGCTCGGCACTGGTGCATGATGTCCTCGTTCAGGGAATGACCATGGAGCAGATCGGACAGCGGCGAGGCTTGCGCGGCCAGCGCTGGATCGACTATTTCGCGCGCAGGTTCAAGGAATGTCTGGATCGGCTGGCGTTGATGTACGGATTCGCGGCGGAGAAACGATAGTGTGCGCCGCAACTTTACGAAGCCGGCGCCCCAACATGTTGGCCGGCAATTGCGCTGCCGTTGCCGGCAGCCTTATTTAGGCGCTGCCGGCTTCGGGTCGGCGCGTGAAATTTCCCTTCTGGTCGCCTGATCTCAAAATTGGCTTCCATAGAGGCCCTCTTTTGCATACGTTTGGCATTGCAGCCACGCTGCACGGCGACTGCCATCAGTCGCGAGCACCCAAAATCCCGACGACAAGGGATGGGTATCACGGGAGGGAAGCCTATGAAGCGCAGAACACTACTCGCCGGGCTCGGTGCAACCGCCGCCGCCGGCGTGCTCGGCATGCCATCGATCCTGAAAGCCCAAGGGGCCATCACGCTGAACGGCGCCGTGCAGTTCAACGACGATCACGCCTTCACCAAGGCGCTCGTCAGGTTCGAAGAACTGGTGAAGAAGTATTACGGCAAGCCCGTCAACTTCACTTTGCACAAGAACTCGTCGCTCGGTCTCGAGAAGCAGTACTTCGAGTACATGTCGCAGGGCAAGGCGGTTGACTACGGCATCGTCTCTCCGGCCCACATGTCGACCTTTGCCAAGGCGGCTCCGTTCATCGATGCGCCGTTCGTGTTCAAGGGCATCGAACACATGAACAAGGTCGTCCAAGCGAATATCCTGGCGCCGATCGCCGATGAAGTCGCGGGGAAGGCAGAGGTGGTGTTGATCGGCTATGCCGGCGGCGGCATCCGCAACATATTCGCCAACAAGCCGCTCAGAAACCTGGCCGATATCATGGGTCTCAAGGTGCGCGTGCAGGGCGCTCCGATCTGGTCGAAGACCTTTGCCGCCGCCGGCATGGCACCGACGGTCATTGCCTACAATGAAGTCTACAACGCCATCCAGAACGGCGTGATCGCGGCCGGCGAAAACGAGGCGGCCGGTGTCGAGGCGATGAAGTTCTACGAGGTCGCGCCGCATCTCAATCTGACCCAGCACGCGGTGTCAATCCGCCCCCTCTGTTTCTCGGTGAAAACGCTCAAGACCCTGCCCAAGGACTTGCAGGACGCAATCATGAAAGCGGGCAAGGAGGCCGGCGATTTCGGCCGGCAGCTCGAGTCGAGCGAAGAGGTCGTCAAGCTCGACGCGCTGGAGAAGGCCGGCAAGCTCAAGCGCGTACCTTTCGAGGAGCGCGACGCCATGAAGAAGCTCACCGATCCCGTGATGGCCACCTATGCCAAGGAAATCGGCGCCGAAGCTATCTTTGAGAAGATCAACGCCGCCTGACCAGAAACCGGCTGAAGGAGATACCGGGGCAAGCCTCGCGGCTTGCCCCGTTTGATGACCGTCACTACGCGGGGGCCAATGACCGAAATTCCGCTGCCATCCAACCCGTCGCTGTGGCGCCGAGTGACGGCCGGCTATGCCAAGCTTTTGGAAATACTGCTGGCAGCCTGCGTCGGCATTCTCGTCATCCCCGTCACCCTGCAAATCATCTCGCGCTACACGCCGTTCATCCCGTCCTACATCTGGACCGAGGAGATGGCGCGGTTCCTGTTCGTGTGGACGATCATGATCGGGGCGATGGTCGGCGTCAGGGAGGCGCAGCATTTTGAAGTCGATGTATGGCCCGATCTGTCGCGGCGGTTCGAGGCTGCAGTTCGGATCGTGGCGCGCCTCGGCATATTGGCGCTGGCGCTGGTGTTCGTTTGGGCGGGCATCGAGTTCACGCGGTTTGCCTGGAACAGAACGTCGGAACTGGCCGACCTGCCGCTCTGGCTGATTCACGTCGCCTGGCCGGTGGCAGGCTTCACATGGATCGCGTTCGCGGGCGAACAGATCGTCGATGAAGCCCGGATCCTGATCGGAGCGGCACGATGAGTGGGAGCGTTCTCTCCGCCGGGCAGGCCGCCACGGTTTTATTCGGCGTTTTCGTAGGCCTGCTCATCGTGCGCGTGCCGGTCGCCTTCGCCCTCGGGCTCGCCTGTCTGCCGATCCTGCTGATCGAGCCGCGGTTGTCGATGATGACGCTCGCGCAGGAAACCTTCAACGCCTACAATTCCTTCATCCTGCTGTCGGTGCCGTTCTTTCTGTTGACGGCGAACCTGATGAGCATCGGCGGCATCACCGACCGGCTGGTCGCACTTTCGCGATCGATGGTCGGGCACTGGCCGGGGTCGCTGGCGCAGATCAACGTCGTGCTGTCGGTGTTTTTCGCCGGCATTTCGGGCTCCTCGACGGCAGATGCAGCCAGCCAGTCGAAGATCTTCATCGATGCCCAGACCAAGGAGGGTTATGACCTTTCGTTCTCCATCGCCATTACGGCGGTGTCGGCGGTGCTCGCAGTCATCATCCCGCCGTCGATCCTGATGATCGTGTGGGGCGGGCTGATCTCGACATCGATCGCCGCCATGTATCTTGCCGGCATCGTGCCGGGTCTGCTGATCGCGGGCGCGCAGATGCTGACCGTACATGTCTATGCCGTTCGCCGCGGCTATCCGACCTATCCAAAATCGACCTGGGTGGAGATGCGCTGCTCGATCTGGCGATCGATTCCGGCGTTGATGACGCCGTTCATCATCGTCGGCGGCATTCTGCTCGGCTGGTTCACGGCGACCGAGTCCGCCTGCGTCGCTGTGCTGTACTCTGTGGTGCTGTCGACCTTCTTCTATCGGGAAACCGGCGTGAAGGAACTGTACAAGGCGTTGCTCGACACCGGGCGCCTGGCTGGCGTCGCATTGTTCTGTATTGGCACCGCGAGCGCGTTCGGCTGGCTGTTGGCCTACTACAAGATCCCTGAGGCGCTGCTGGCCAACGTCTCGACCTGGGGCATGGGACCGATTGCT
>JBAQER010000645.1:0-4730 GCA_049286845.1 Bradyrhizobium sp. | reverse complement strand
TTTCAAGCTGGTCCGCGAGGAATTTGGCGATCAACTCGCCCTCGCCACCACTGCATTGCTCGGTTTTTTTCCGGCCTCGGTCTTCCTGTCAGCTGGGTATACCGAACCATTGGAACTGCTACTGATCGTTTCGTTTTTCCTCGCTCTGAAGCGAGAAAGCTATTTGTCGGCAGCACTGTTTGCAGGTCTGGCAGTTGCGGACCGATCTACGGGCATCATCCTGTTGCCCGTGCTTGTCCGGGAGATGTGGCTCAATCGAGATCACAAGCCGTTATTCCCTGCCCTGATACCGTGCGTTCTTCTCGCTACATCGGGCATCTCGATGTTCATGATCTACCTTTGGTACGCTTTCGGAGACCCGCTTGTATTCTGGAAAGGGCAAACGGCTTTCCATCTGGGAACGCCACAGGCAACAAGACTGGTTGCAGCACTTAAATTTGAACCCTTCACCCAGATGATCCTCAACGATTGGAACCCATGGGGGCAAGCCAGCTGGTTCACCTTGCTGTTCATCGTGCTGATTGTTGTCGGCTGGTTTCGACTGCGCTTCTCATGGACACTGTTCGCAATGGGTACGTTGTTGTTGCCTTATCTGACGCTCAGCGGTGGACCGGCAGGCTTCACGTCGATGAGCAGATTCAATCTTGTTTCGTTTCCTCTGTTTGTCGTGTGTGCCGATTTGGGAATGCGAGCGAAGTGGTTTTTTGTTGGGGCGATTGGACTTCTCGGCGCGCTCCTATTCATGAACGCGGCGCTGTTTGCTCGGAGAATCTGGATTGGATGATCGCTGCGAGAAAGCCCACAGCGACATTTCCCTGCCACCCCCGAAACCTGACATCGCTCAATGCGGTCGGCATGTTCGAAAAGTGCCAATTCCGGACGCATGTACTGCAACAACGGCAGATCATTCGATCACCTCGTCGAGGGCGACCGGAACCGCGCGAGGTCATTGAATGCGGCAGTGTTCGCTTCAGAGGCGCAGGAAAATCTTGCGACGATAGAAAAAGCCAGCGAGCGCGATCGCGAATACCAGACCCAGCGTACACACAACGAAATGCCCAGCGCCCGGTATCGCCACGCCATCGAGTAGGGCAGCAAAATCTCCACCGACGAAACGCATCGCAAACCGCTCGAAGCCCAACACATCGTTGAGGCCCATTACATTGTTGATGAAGTAGAGCGTGATGGCATTCGCGCCGAGCCAAACAAATGGCGTCGCCCAGCGCTTGAAGCCCCACACATCGATGATCTGATGCGATGCGCCCAGCAGCATCAGGCTGTATCCGCCGGCGACAAGCACGAACGACGAGGTCCAGATCACCTTGATGATCGGGAACTGCAATCCCCAGAGATATCCGGCGGCGACCAGCGGGATGCCGGCGCCGATCAGTGTCAGCGATTTTTGTTGCGGCTGCAGCCGCTCATCGACCAGCAGCAGGCCCGCAAGCACGCCGAGCAAGCATGTAGCGATTGCCGGCAGCGTACTCAACAGCCCTTCCGGATCACGCCCGACCTCCCACATCCGTCCGGGCAGATAATGGGCGTCGATCCAGGTGGCCAAATTGGCGTCCGGTCGGAACGAGCCGGCGCCGATGCCAGGCACCGGCACGAACGTCATCAACGCCCAATAGCCGACCAGCAGCGTGACCAGCGCCACGACGATGCCTCGCAAATGGAAATTCAGGAACACGAGCGATGCGAACAGATAGCAGACTGCGATACGCTGCAGCACGCCAACAAAGCGGATATCGTCCCAATGCAGACTGATGCCACCATAGTAGATCAATCCCAGACCGTACAAGAGCAGCGCGCGGCGGAGCACCCGGACGTGCGCCCGTACCTTGCCCTCTCGCTCGACCAGCCGCGGCAACGACAGCACGATCGCCACACCGGTGACGAATATGAACAGCGGGAAAATAAAATCGTAGAAGCGGAAGCCTTCCCATGCGACGTGGGTCATCTGGGTATCGAGAAAGTGTCCGATTGCGCCCAGCACGGGCCCCATGCTGTGCGACATCTCCCCGAACGACCAGATCATGCCATCGGCACCGAGTATCCAGAAGATATTGAAACCGCGCAGGGCGTCCACCGAGGCAACACGATGTGTTTCCGACGCAGCGACTGGCGCTTCGAAGTGGCGCATCGAACTTTCCCGGCAACAGTCGGCCGATTTTGAAGGCCAATCTTCAGGACAAAAGCGCAGGGCGTGTTGACTTGCGTCAAGTGATTGCGACTGAGTGAGTCGCCTCGAAATGCGCCATGCCCGGAATGAAAGGCGCAGCGAAGCTGCTGCGCCGTCGAACCGGGCTCAAATCAGATGCGCAAGTCTATCGGCGGATCGGCTGTGTGTTGTCGGTGTCCGGTAAATATAACCCCGGACCACCGGCTAATTCTGTGCGGCACCGCGCGTCGCGATCTCGGTCGCTGGTGCAGCGCAACTGCCCGTCGGTTCCTGCACGCGGAAATAGTTCCGGCCAACGTAGGACTTGTCGTAGTGATGCCAGGAGGTGCCGTGACCCAACGCCTGTACGCCGGCAAGCGTCACCGCGAACACCGAGCTTTCCATGTCGCGCTGCTGCAGGTCGAGATTCTCCGGCAGTCGCGAACTGGCATAGTCCACATACGACACCCGGCGGACGCAGGGCAAATGGCGCGCGGCGTCGATGGCCGCTTTCGCGGTCATCAGATGATCGGAATGGTCTTCCGGATTGATGCGCGGATCGAGCTCCGGAATATTAATCTGCACCAGCCCTGCCTGCTCGCTCTCATAATCGATGATCGCGCGCAGCGTTTCTACCAGATCGCTCCAGCCGTGATAGGCGGCAGTGCCATCGACCGCCGCCAGCGTGTCGTTGTCACCATCAGCGAGGCGCTTGAGCGACTGGAAGCCAGTGTGAGAATAGCCCGAGCCGGCCGGGTTGCCGTCCGGGACGCGCAGGAAATAGCTCTCGGTGTTGCGGTAGCTGACACGGAAGATCAGATGCCCATTGAATGACATGCTCGACGCCGCGCGGCTGACCGGCACATGATTGGCGTCGGCCATGAAGCGTACCGCCTGCTCGGCGCCGTTTTCCCGCGCGAGATAGTATGGATGTTTGCGGTCGCCCGAGCCGATGCCGAGCCCGGCGTCGCCGGCGGTGACGTGGATGAAGACGGTCTTGGCAGCGCCACCGATCACGTCATGGAAGGCGGACGGGTTCATGAACAGCTGCCAGTCGTCCTCGTGCGCGGCGAAGTAGAACGAGACCCTGTTCGGCCGCGTAGCCTCCGCCGCGAGCGCCGGCGCAGCTGCGAGCATCGCTCCGGCAAGGCACGCATTTACGATCGATCGCAAGATCACCATTTCCAGTTCCCTCGCTGCGACTGGGTAAGCATCCAATAGTTGGCATATGATGGCCAACGCCGCTAAATTCAACAAAAACAACGACGATAGGGCGGAAATTTCTTCACCGGCTACCGTTTGCTTTGGTCGAGGGGGGTGACGTTGGTGATGAAGCCGCGCACGTTGCCATAGGCGACACCGGCAGTGTCCCTGATAGCGGACATCACCGACCGCGAGCGCGAAGTAGTCCGCTCCCGCGACGCAGGTCTGCAAAGGACTTCGTCGCTTCTAGCGCGGAGGCGCGGCAGCCGCCGGCGGAACGCTCTCGATCAGCTTGCCGGTAAACACGATCGGGCCGGTGGCGACGCCGGTGGGCGAGCCGCCTTCCGGCTCGACCGTCACGGCATAGGTCGCCTTGTTTACCGTGTCGGTGTCGTAGGACGCCAGCGCCGGCCGCATCGTGAAATCGTTACCGCCGATCACGCCCAGCGAACGCGGCCGCTGCAACTTGTCGGAGACCAGCCACAGCTCGTAACTCTTGCCGGGCTCCGGGGTTGCGCCGACCCGGCGCACCGTGAAGTTCTTGGTCGTGCCGTCCACCGTGAGGATGAAGGCGGGCGAGCCGCTGTCCTTCTGCAGCAGGGCGACATATTGCGCCGACGGCGTCGGGACAACCGGCGTCTTCACTTCGACCACCCGGGTCCGCACCTTCGGGCGCAGGCCATCGGGAAGCAGATCCGGCTGGTAAAGCTGGGTCGCGATCATCGCCACCAGTGCCGCGGCCATCGCGGTCGTGAGCGTCGCAATGTTGCGCCAGCGCCGGGCCTGTGCGGATAGCCGGATGACGTTGGAGGTGTCGACGGGCGCAGCGGGCTCGCTGACCTCGGGCGCTGCCGGCGGTGGCGGCGGCGCTTCGGGAAGCACCAGCGGCGACTGCGGCTCGGAATGTCCTATCGCGGTTTTGATCTTGTCCCAGACCTCGGGCCTCGGCTCGATCGATCCGACCATCTGGTTCAGGACGCCGAGCTTCTGCTGCCACGCCTCGACCATCGCCGTGAAGTCCTTGTCGACGGACATCATGGTCTCGACCTGGGCGCGCTCGTCGGCATCGAGGGTGCCGAGTGCATATTCCGCGGCGAGCGCGATATGGTCTTCGCTGTAGGCCATCATCTAGAGTCCAAGATCTCTCAAAGCCCGAGACACTCCCGGATATCCATCATGCTGCGGCGCAGCCATGTCTTCACCGTATTCACCGGCGTCTCGAATTTCGCCGCCAGCTGCTCGCGGCTCCAGCCGTTGTAATAGGCCAGCAGCACCAGCTTCTGCCGATCCGGTTCGAGGCGGCCGACGCATTCCAGGAGCCGCTTCAACTCCTCCGTCATCTCCCGGCGCGCCAGCGGATCCGGGC
>JBAQER010000644.1:0-2743 GCA_049286845.1 Bradyrhizobium sp. | reverse complement strand
TGTCCAAACGAGCCGCGAAATTCGTCTCGGCCATCTTCGCCAGCCTTCTCGCCGGCACCCCTTTCGCAACAATTTCGCACAGCGCGCCGGAAGTGGTCGATAGCTGCCTCGCCGGGCCGAAGGGCGCGCCGCCGCAAGGCGGCCATTGGTATTACCGCATCGACCGCGTCACTAAGCGCCAGTGCTGGTACCTCGGCGACGAAAAGGACAAAGTTTCGCGCGCCGCGCCGGAAACATCGCCGCCGGACATTTCGGTCTCTCCGCCCAAGGATGCCGGCACACAGCGCTCGATCGCCAACGCGCGCGCTGAGTTGCCGTTGCCGCAGACCCGCGTCGAGCAGGACACCAGCGTGTTCGCCGGCCAGCGCGCGCCGGCTGCGACGGCGGATGCGCCGTCCCCTTGGAATAATCAGCGGGTGAACGCGGTCGATGCCGACGGCCAACGATCGATTGTCGCGTCGCGCTGGCCTGAGCTGGCGGCCGCGGATTCATCGCCCGCTCCTGCACCGTCGACGGTCAATACGGCAGCCAGACCGCAACAAACCGCGGAGGCCGCGCCTCCGCCCGCTATTGCCGCGGTCACACTCGCCACTGCGGACGCGTCAGCTGCGAAACCATACGGCTCCGTACAGATGCTACTGATCGCCATGATCGGCGCATTGTCGGTGGCGAGCCTTATCGCAAGCGTGATCTTCAGGTTCGGCGGCAGGCGGCGAGCTGGCCGGCGCAACGTCAAGGGCGGCCGCCGGGTCAACTGGGATATCCCGACGGCCCATCGCCGACCGCTATCGGAGGAAGCGCGCGCAACCAAATCGATGCGGGAGGTCGACCGGCTGCCGGAGGGCAGCCTTCCCCGCGAGGCGTTCGCGGCGGATGATCAGAATGAAAGAACCGTGCAAATGCTGGCGCGGCTGGCGCGAAGCGCGGCGAACTGACGGCGTCTATTTCTCGAGCTGCCGCTGCAGCTCGCGCACGAACGTCGTCAGGCCGGTGCGGCGTTCTCGCTTCAGCCGCTCGGCCTTCAGGATCGACTGCACCTCGACGAACGCGTCATCGATCGCGTGATTGATGACGATATAGTCGTATTCCGCCCAGTGGCTCATTTCGTGGCTGGCGCGGCTCATCCGTCCCCGGATCACCTCGTCGGAATCCTGCGCGCGGGAGTGCAACCGCTTTTCGAGATCGGCCGCCGACGGCGGCAGGATGAAGACGCTGACAACATCGTCGCGGGCTTTTTCCCGCAATTGCTGGGTGCCCTGCCAGTCGATGTCGAACAGCACGTCCTGCCCCGCCGCCAGGGCGGCCTCGACCGGCGCACGCGGCGTGCCGTAGCGGTTGTCGAACACGGTGGCCCATTCCAGGAGTTCATCGCGCTCCGTCATCGACTCGAATGTTGCCTTGTCGATGAAATGGTAGTCGCGGCCGTCGACTTCGCCCGGCCGCATCGGCCGCGTGGTCGCGGACACCGACATCTTCAGGCCGGGTGTCTGTTCGATCAGCAGCCGCGACAGCGTGGTCTTTCCCGCGCCCGATGGCGAAGACAGCACGAACATCAGTCCGCGCCGTTCAACTCCGTCGAAGCCGTGGCCACCAGCCGTCATCTGTCACTCCAGGTTCTGGACCTGTTCGCGGAACTGCTCGACCACGTTCTTCATCTCGAGCCCGGTATTGGTCAATTCGATATCGTTCGACTTGGAGCAGCAGGTATTGACCTCGCGGTTGAATTCCTGCGCCAGGAAGTCGAGCCGCCGTCCGACCGCTCCACCCTTGCCGATCATCTCGCGGGCCTGCGCGATGTGCGAGGCGATGCGGTCGAGCTCTTCGCGAATATCGGCCTTGGTCGCAATCATGATCGCTTCCTGATTGAGCCGGTCGGCATCGAAGCGGTCGGAGGTCTCGAGCAAGGCCGCGATCTGCTCGGCGAGCCGCGCCCTGATCGCCTCGGGCTTGCGGCCGGGCGCAGCCTCGGCCTTCCTGCCCAGGCGCTCGATCTCGTCCATTCGCTGCGACAAGATCTGCCCGAGCGTCACCCCCTCGCGGCGCCGCATCTCGACGAGATCGGCCAGCGCCTGCTCGAAGGCCGCCAAGGCTGCGATCCTCGCGGCCTTGTCCTCTTCCTCGTTGCTTTCGGGTTCGACCATCTCGATCACGCCCTTGATCGCCAGCAGCCCGTCGATGCTCGGGGCCACTGCATCGATCTTGCCGGCGAGCACGTGGGCCACCTTGACCACCGAGGCGAGCACGTCCTCATTGATGCGGATGGCCGAAACCGCGTTGGCGCGCTTGACGTTCAGATTGGCGTAGACCGTGCCGCGCGACAGCACCTCTCCGGCACGCTTCTTGGCCGAGGCCTCGAGATCGTCCCATCCGGGCGGCAGACGCAGGCGCAGGTCGAAGCCCTTGGCATTGACCGACTTCAATTCCCACTCGAACGTGTAGGGTCCGCTGGCGCCGTGGCTTCGGGCAAAGCCGGTCATGCTCGACAATGCCATCGCTGGAATTTCTCCGGGTGTACGGGAGTGAGACTCGCCAGAAACTGCTTAAGCCTAAAGCGTTTCCGGCCAAAGTGGAATTCGGTTGCGGCGTCGGCCGGCGCTAGCGCTGCACCACCGGCGGGGACGCCGTCGTCGACTGCGCCGCGCCCTGCCGGGCCGGCGCGGGCGGAGCGGCCGGCGGTGCCGCACGGGCGGGCTTCTTCGGCGCAACCGGCCTGGGCGTCGTGGCGGTCGGGTTGGCATCGGCC
>JBAQER010000643.1:0-6286 GCA_049286845.1 Bradyrhizobium sp. | reverse complement strand
GGCCAGAACCGCGGCGATGTCGTTACTCAGGCGAGGGATCGAGGGGGTTTGCGCAGACCTCGAGGGTCCGCTCCGCCTATCGAAATAACGCGTGCGAGGCCTATGCGCGGCGAGCAGGCCCTGGGGGGAAGGCCGGGCGAGGCAGCCACCAGAGCGGCTCCGCAGCAACCCGTGCCTCCGCAGCAGCCAATCACACAGGCATTGGAGCCGGAAGGCGATGCGCCGCCTGCGTTTCGGACTGTGGTCTCGGCTGGTGCGGCGGGCAGAGCCTGAGCGCCCGGCTGGACTTGAGTGTCACGCTGGGCTTGCGCGACCGGGTGCGCTTGCGCGACCGGGTGCACGGACCCGGCCTCAACGGCGGAAGTCAAATGTGCAATGCCGACCGCTGCGCCATGTGCCCGAGCACCGTGCCCATCATGCCCGTTCGAATGACCGGCATGGGCCTCGGCCGCAACCGATGCGAATTGAACGCCGATCAGAAGGATCGCCGCCCCAAACATCCGCAAAAGCGTTCCGGTCGGATTCATGAGCGATTTCTACCATACGGTCCGGGCCAGGGGAACCAAGAATGAAATTGCGGTAAATGCATGGTTGTGCCCTGATCAGCGATCGGATCGGCCGATGACGGCCATCAGTTCCGCGATCTTCTCGCGCTGATCGGCCTTGTTGCCGCTGGTGATCGCGTGTTCGACGCAATGCGACACGTGATCCCTCAGCACCTCTTCCTCGACGCGCCGGAGCGCGGCCCGCACCGCCGAGATCTGCGTGACGATATCGATGCAATAGCGGTCCTCGTCGACCATTTTCGACAGGCCGCGAACCTGGCCCTCGATCCGGCCCAGCCGCTTTTGACAGGATACCTTGATGTCTTTCCGCATTTTCCCTATATACCCCTACTGGGTATAGGTTGCAAGAGGCGGTGGAGAGCGCGATGACCGAAGCTGACAACACCGGCGCAGGCGGCGCCGCAAGGGATTCCGGCTGCGGCTGCGCCGCCAAAACGGCAGCCGCTCTCCCCGCGGAAAATGCGAAGACCGGCTGCTGCGGCGGAGGTCACGATCACGCCGCGGATGGCCACGACCACCATCATGCCGCCGGCCCCGCAACCGTGCGCGACCCGGTATGCGGCATGTCGGTGGATCCCGCGACCAGCAAGCATCGGTTCGATTACAACGGCGATACCTGGCATTTCTGTTCGGCCGGCTGCCGCACCAAATTTGCCGCCGATCCGAAAGCCTATCTCGGCGGCAGCAAGCCGAAGGCCGACGTGCCGGAAGGCGCGATTTATACCTGCCCGATGCATCCGCAGATCCGCCAGGTCGGCCCCGGAAGCTGCCCGATCTGCGGCATGGCGCTGGAGCCCGAGGTGGCGAGCCTCGATACGCCGCCCAACCCCGAACTTGCCGATATGACGCGGCGCTTCTGGATCGGCCTCGTGCTCTCGATTCCGCCTGTTGTCCTCGAGATGGGAGGTCATCTCGTCGGCGGGCACGGCTGGGTCGACCCGACCCTGTCGAACTGGATTCAGCTGGCCTTCGCCACGCCGGTGGTGCTCTGGGCAGGCTGGCCCTTCTTCGTGCGCGGCTGGCAATCGCTCAAGACGCGCAATCTCAACATGTTCACCTTGATCGCGATGGGCACGGGTGTGGCCCAGATTTACAGCGTTGTCGGCACCATCGCCCCCGGGGCCTTTCCGGCAACCTTCCGCGGCCATGGCGGCGCGGTTGCGGTTTATTTCGAGGCCGCCGCCGTCATCACCGTCCTCGTCCTGCTCGGCCAAGTGCTGGAGTTGCGCGCCCGCGAGGCGACGTCGGGCGCGATCAAGGCGCTGCTTCAGCTGGCGCCGAAAACCGCCCGCCGCATCGGCGACGATGGCGCCGACCACGAGGTCGAGATCGACAGCCTGCAGGTCGGCGACAAATTACGCGTCCGGCCGGGAGAGAAGGTGCCGGTCGACGGCGTCATTCTCGAGGGCCGCTCCTCGCTCGACGAATCCCTGGTGACCGGCGAGTCGATGCCCGTCACCAAGGAAGTGGGCGGCAAGGTGATCGCGGGCACGCTCAACCAGTCCGGCGGCTTCGTGATGCGCGCCGACAAGGTCGGCCGCGACACGCTGTTGTCCCAGATCGTCAGGATGGTCGCGGAGGCGCAGCGCTCGCGCGCGCCGATCCAGCGGCTGGCCGATCAGGTTTCCGGCTGGTTCGTGCCGGTCGTGATTGTCACGGCCCTGATCGCTTTCGCCGCCTGGGCCTGGTTCGGACCGGAGCCAAGGATGGCGTTCGGCCTGGTGGCCGCCGTCAGCGTACTGATCATCGCCTGCCCCTGCGCGCTCGGCCTCGCCACGCCGATGTCGATCATGGTCGGCGTCGGGCGCGGTGCGCAGGCCGGCGTGCTGATCAAGAATGCCGAATCGCTGGAGCGCATGGAAAAGGTCGACACCCTGGTGGTCGACAAGACCGGCACGCTGACCGAGGGCAAGCCGAAGGTCGTCGCAATCGTCGCGGCTTCCGGATTTGAGGCGGCCGAGATTCTGCGGCTCGCCGCCAGCGTCGAGCGCGCCAGCGAGCACCCGCTCGCCGATGCGATCGTGCGGTCCGCAAAGGAACAGAATCTCGAATTCAGCAAGGTCGAGGAGTTCGACTCGCCGACCGGCAAGGGCGCGACCGGCAAGGTCGACGGCAAGACCGTTCTGCTCGGCAATGCCAACTTCCTGTCGTCGCTCGGTGTCGAAACCGGGGCGCTGAACGAACAGGGCGAACGTCTGCGCGGCGACGGCGCCACCGTCATCAATATCGCGGTCGACGGCCGTCTGGCGGGGCTGTTTGCCATCGCCGATCCGGTCAAGGCGTCGACTCCGGACGCCCTGAAGGCGCTAGCCGCCGAAGGCATCAAGGTCATCATGCTCACCGGAGACAACCGGACCACGGCGAACGCCGTCGCACGGACGCTCGCGATCGCCGACGTCGAGGCCGAAGTGCTGCCGGACCAGAAGAGCGCGGTCGTCGCCAAACTGCAGAAGGCCGGGCGGATCGTCGCTATGGCCGGCGACGGCGTCAACGACGCCCCGGCGCTGGCCGCGGCCGAAGTCGGCATCGCCATGGGCACCGGCACCGACGTCGCGATGGAGAGCGCCGGCATCACCCTGCTGAAGGGCGACCTCGGCGGCATCGTTCGCGCCCGGAGGCTTTCGCAGGCCACCATGAGCAACATCCGGCAGAACCTGTTCTTCGCGTTCATCTACAACGCCGCCGGTATCCCGATCGCCGCGGGCATCCTCTATCCCAGCCTCGGTATCCTGCTGTCGCCGATCATCGCCGCCGCGGCCATGGCGCTGTCGTCGGTCAGCGTGGTCGGCAATGCATTGCGATTGCGCGTGACGCGTTTGTGATCTAGCCACGGACAACAGGAGATTCGTCTCCGCAGTCTGTGGAGCAATGCGATGGCTCATTTTACGCCGCTATCGGCGGCAATCGGCGGCGGGCTGATCGGCCTTTCCTCCGTCCTGCTGATGCTGTTGACCGGCCGGATCGCCGGCATCAGCGGCATATTCGGCGGTTTGCTCAATCCCAGAAGCGGCGAAATCGCCTGGCGCATCGCTTTCATTGCGGGGCTCATTCTGGCGCCGTCGATCGCGGGCTTGATGGGCCATGGGATGCAGCCGCCGCAGATGCCGGCGAGCTGGATCGTCATCGCGGGGGCGGGCCTGCTGGTCGGCTTCGGCACCAGGCTTGCCGGAGGCTGCACTTCCGGCCACGGCATCTGCGGGATGGCGCGCTTCTCCGGCCGCTCCATCGCCGCGACCGTCATCTTCATGGCCGTCGGCGTCGCGACCGTCGCCATCACCCGTCACCTGCTCTGAGGTTGAACCATGCCGATGATCGCTTCCTTGTTGTGCGGATTGGTGTTCGGCGCCGGCCTGCTGATTTCCGGAATGGTGCAGCCGACCAAGGTCCTGGCATTTCTCGACATCTTCGGCGCCTGGGACCCGAGCCTGGCCGTCGTGATGATCGCGGCGCTCGCGGTCTCCGTTCCGGGCTTCATGCTGGCGAAGGGCCGTTCGCGACCGCTGCTGGCAACTCGCAACTTCTGGCCAGCTAGGGACGATATCGACCGGCCGCTGGTCGTCGGATCGACGCTGTTCGGGATCGGCTGGGGGCTCGTTGGATTGTGCCCGGGGCCGGCGCTGGAAAGCCTCGCGACGCTATCGCCGGATGTGTTGGTGTTCGTCGCAGCGATGGCCGCGGGCATGGTGCTGCGCGACCTCTGGCAGAGGTCCCGGCCCGCGACGCCGCGAGAACAGGCGCTGACCAGCGCCGACGGTTAGGTTCGCCGTCAGCGCCATTCCGTTGGTCTAGGCCGGTACATTGGCCACCGTGCGGCCCGGCAACCCGGCGCGGGCGAGCCCGCCGTACAGCGTCTCACCGGGCATTTCCGAGCGCAGGATCGACCGCACCGCGATCAGCTTGTCGATGTCGATGCCGGTGGCAAATCCCTTGCTCTCGCACAGGAACGCGAGATCCTCGAACACCACATTGCCGGTGGCGCCGGGCGCGAACGGGCAGCCGCCGAGACCGCCGAGCGAGCCGTCGAGAATCCGCGCGCCGGCATCGAGCGCTGCGGACGCATTCGCAATGCCCATGCCGCGGGTATCGTGCAGGTGAACGCAGACCGGTTTCGCGCCGGATAGTTTCACCGCGGCCCTGGTCAGTTCGCCGACCTGCTTTGGTCCGGCATAGCCGACGGTATCGGCGATGGCGACGAAATCGACGCCGGCTTCCAGACATTTCTCGACCAGCTTCAGCACTTCCGCAGGGTCGACCGCACCGGTGATCGAACAGCCCAGCGCCATCGAGATCGCGGCGTTGACGATCGGTTTGTGCGCACTGGCGTCACGCAGATCGCACAGCCGCTTGACGTTGGCGATGGCGGACTCGCGTGAGCGGTTGGCGTTGGCCTGGCTGTGCTCTTCGGTGGCCGAGACTACCGTGGCGATTTCAGCCACCCCTGACGCCAGCGCCTCGTTGACGCCGCGCTCGTTCAGCGCCAGCGCCACGCCATGCGCGCCCGGCAGTGCGGCTATGGTCGCGACGATCTCGCGCACGTCGGCGAATTGCGGAAAGGTTTTGGCCGGCAGGAACGAGCCGACTTCAAAGTGCCGCACGCCCGCGCCGTATTCGTCGCGGATCCAGCGCTGCTTTGCGGACGTCGAGGGAAACGTCTTCACCAGCTGTAGGCCGTCGCGCAGGCCGACTTCGCGCAGGCTTACTCGATTGTCGGGATAAACGTCCTGAACTCGGGTCATGCGAGCCTCTTTGCGGTTTTGGCGGTTTCGGAAACGTCCTGTCTTTCGAGCTCGGCGCGAACGGCCGGCGTGTCGGCGCCGAGCACGGGCACTTTCAAGCCTTCGCCGATGTTCGCCCCGTTCCACTCGATCGGCAGCGCCGGAACGCGGAACGGCTCACCGTTGGCGTTGATGTTATTGACCAGGCCGCCCGGCCGCAACACATGCGGATCGTCGAACAGGTCCTCGGGGCGGTTGATCGGCGCAAAGCAGATGTTGAGCCGGTCGAGCGTTGCCGAAAGTTTTTCGGCGTCCCGGTCCCGGATCACCCCGGCCACACGCGGAAGGATTCTCGATCGCGCCAGGATCCGGTCGGTGGTGGTGCGCAAGGTGGGATCGTCGAGAAATTCCTGCAGGCCGAACTCGCGGCAAAAGCTCTGCCAGTGGCCCTCGGTGACGACGCCGATGAAAATGCGCCCGCCGCCCGCGGTCTCGAAAATGTCGTAGATCGGCCAGGCGTGTTCACGCTCCGGCATCGAGCGCGGCTTGTTGCCGGTCATCTCATACTCGACCATGTGCTGGGCCACCAGGAACAGGCAGTTCTCGAACAGGCCGATCCGGATATCGGCGCCGCCCTTGCCGCCGCCCTTCTTCTGATAGAGCGCCGCCAAAATCGCGATCGCGCCGAACATGCCGCCCATGATGTCGTTGGCGGACGAGCCGACCCGCTGCGGCTTATCGCGGGTGCCGGTCATGGCGGCGAGCCCCGACATCATCTGCACGACCTCGTCGAGCGCCGGGCGATGCTCATAGGGGCCGGACAAGAAGCCCTTGTGGCCGGCGACGATCAGGTCAGGATATTTCCGGCGCAGCTCCTCGGCGCCGAGCCCCTGCTTTTCCAATTGCCCGTCGCGAAAATTCTCCAGGAACACGTCGGCGGAGGCCAATAGCCGGTGCATGGTCTCGCGGTCTTCAGGGTGAGCGAAATCGAGCACGACGCTGCGC
>JBAQER010000642.1:0-11155 GCA_049286845.1 Bradyrhizobium sp. | reverse complement strand
GCGATGGGCGATGATCTCGTCGAGCGACATCTCCTCCAGCGTCTTCGGCGCCACCGTCACGTCCTGCCCCTTCATCATCGCCACCAGCCGCGCCGGATCGGCGGCGGCGAGACGGCCGAGCCGGAAGGCTTCCGTGTTCATCTTGATCGCGACGCCGTTGACCTCGATCGCCTGCTCGATCGCTTTCGCCGACAGCGGCAGCAGGCCCTTCTGATAGGCGTAACCCATCATCATCATGTTGGTGGCGATGGAATCCCCGAGCAGCATCTCGGCGGGTTTTGTGAAGTCGAAGAAGGAGGAGTCCTTGCGCAGCGCCGTTTCCAGAACGTGATTGACCTTGCGGCTCTGGAAATTGAAATCGCGGTTGAGGATGAAATCCGCGATCGGAATGAGATGGGTGTTGATGACGCCATAGGTGCGGCTGGATTCGCACAGCGTCATGGTTTCCTTGGCGGCGGCCACGACTTCGTCGGCGGCGAGCACCAGATCGGCGGTGCCGGTGACGATGCGCGAACAGGTGACGTCGGCGGTATGCTCGGACAGCCGGACGTGGCTGAGCACCGCCCCGCCCTTTTGCGCCAGCCCGGACATGTCGAGGATCATGCTGGCCTTGCCCTCGATATGCGCGGCCATGCCGAGCAGCGCGCCGATGGTCAAGACGCCAGTGCCGCCGACGCCGCCGACCGCGACGTTATAGGGCCGGTCCAGCGAAGGCCTCGAAGCCGGCTCCGGCAGCTCGCCGATCTGGCCGAGGTCGGCCGGAGCGCGCTTGCGCAGCTTGCCGCCATCGACGGTGACGAAGGACGGACAGAAGCCCTTCACGCAGGAATAGTCCTTGTTGCAGGTCGACTGGTTGATGGTGCGCTTGCGCCCGAATTCGGTTTCCAGCGGCTCCACCGAGATGCAGTTCGACTGCACCGAGCAGTCGCCGCAGCCTTCGCAGACCGCCGGATTGATCATGACGCGGCGCGCCGGATCCTCCAGCGTACCGCGCTTGCGGCGGCGGCGCTTTTCGGCCGCGCAGGTCTGCACGAATACGATGGCGGACGCGCCCTTCACCTCGCGCAGCGTCTTCTGGACGGCGTCGAGCTGGTCGCGATGCGCGGTTTTGGTGCCCGGCGCGATGTCGGAGGCCGGATAGGCGTCGGGATTTTCCGACACCAGATAGATTTCGCGGATGCCTTCGGAGTGGAGCTGGAAGGTGATTTGCTGCGGCGACAGCTCGCCATCGACATGCTGGCCGCCGGTCATCGCGGTCGCGTCGTTATAGAGGATCTTGTAGGTGATGTTGGCGCCGGAGGCGACCGCCTGACGGATCGCAAGACTGCCGGAATGGAAATAGGTGCCGTCGCCGAGATTGGCGAACACGTGCTTTTCGTCGGTGAAGGGCGCGACGCCCACCCACGGCACGCCCTCGCCGCCCATATGGGTGAAGGTCTCGGTGCTGCGGTCCATCCACAGCGCCATGAAGTGACAGCCGATGCCGGCGAAGGCGCGACTACCTTCCGGCACCTTGGTCGAGGTGTTGTGCGGACAGCCCGAGCAGAAATACGGCGTGCGCGAAATCGGCGACACCGGCTGCATCTGGGTGGCGAGCCGCCCGTTGAACCAGTCGGCCTTGGCGCGCAGCATCGCGGCAATTTCGGGATTGAGGTTGAGGCGCAGCAGCCGCTCGGTGAGCGAGCCTGCCAATGAAGCCACGCTGAGTTCCTCGGCGAACGGGAGAAAACGCTTGTCGTGCTCGTCCATCTTGCCGACGATGCGCGGGCGGACGTCGTCGCGCCAGTTGAACAACTCCTGCTTCACTTGATTCTCGACGATCTCGCGGCGCTCTTCGATGATCATGATCTCTTCGAGACCGACCGCGAATTCGCGCACGCCCTCGGGCTCCAGCGGCCACGGCATGCCGATCTTGTAGAGCCGCAAGCCGATCTTGGCGGCGACTTCCGGAGTGACGCCCAGTTCGCGCAGCGCCTGGCGGATGTCCTCATAGCTCTTGCCCGAGGCCATGATGCCGAAGCGGGCGTTCGGCGAGTCCATGGTGATGCGGTTGACCTTGTTGGCGCGGGCAAAGGCGATCGCGGCAAAACCCTTGTAGTCCTGCAGGCGGCGGTCCTGGTCGTAGCGGTCGTCGGGCCAGCGCAGGTTGAGCCCGCCCGGCGGCATCTCGAAATCGGTCGGGATGATGAAAGGCTTCATCTCGTCGGCGAGATCGATCTCCGCGGTGGTCTCGACGGTCTCGGTGATCACCTTCATGCCGACCCAGCAGCCCGAGTAGCGCGACATCGCGATGCCGAGCAGGCCCATCTCGATCATTTCATGGATGCTGGAGGGATAGAGATAGGGCATCAGCGCGGAGATGAAGGCGTGGTCGGACTGATGCGGCACGGTGGAGGATTTGGCGCCGTGGTCGTCACCGGCGAGACACAGCACGCCGCCGTTCTTCGCCGAGCCGGCGGCATTGCCGTGGCGGAACACGTCGCCGCAGCGGTCGACGCCGGGGCCCTTGCCGTACCAGATGCCGACCACGCCGTCGTGGCGGGCGCCCTTCGACAGATTGAGCTGCTGCGAACCCCAGATCGCTGTGGCCGCGAGGTCCTCGTTCACGCCGGGCTGGAATTTGACGTTGTACTGCTCGAGATGTTTGCGAGCGGCGAACAGTTGCTGGTCGTAGCCGCCGAGCGGCGAACCCCGGTATCCCGAGACGAAGCCGGCGGTATTGAGACCGGCGGCGCGGTCGCGGCGGATCTGCGCCATCGGCAGGCGGACCAGCGCCTGGATGCCGGTCAGAAAGACGTGGCCGGAGCTTTGGGTGTATTTCTGGTCGAGACTGATCGGACCTTGGTTGATTCCCATTCCACCCTCTTTGAGCCGCCTCGCCCAGACGATTTTAGCCAGGTATTCTCTCGGCTTGCCGGCAGTCTATGTCGGTTTTTGCGGGCCGCGCATCACAATTCTCGGCAATGGAGCCCCGCATCCGCAAATCGCAATTTCGTGCCCGAAACGGCGGCCGGTTTTTTCGCTTTGTGTCACGGCACGGGCTGCCGGCGAAACGACGTGACGCGCTCGCCCTGTCGTTTTGCGCTATAAGTCCTCAGGGAGAGACAGATTGGTGCAGGGACGACATCGCGCAAGGCAGGCGATTCTCGCCGGCCTCTTTTTGTGCACCGCGTCAGCCGTGGCCCACGCCCAGCCCGCCTCCTCGGCCGAGACGATCGCACGTGGCAAGGCGCTGACCGACGCCGCCGATTGCGCCAGTTGCCATACCGACGATCCCTCAAAACCGTTCGCCGGGGGCAAACGCATCGACACCCCGTTCGGCGCCATCCATTCGCCGAACCTGACGCCGGATCGCGAGACCGGGCTCGGCGCCTGGAGCGACGACGACTTCATCCGCGCCCTGCGCTACGGCGTGGCGCCCGACGGCTCGCGCTATTACCCGGCTTTCCCCTATCCGAACTTCACAAGGCTGATCCGCGACGACGTGCTGGCGATCCGCGCCTATCTCGCAACGCTGCCGCCGGTTCGCAACCGTCCGCCGCCGCCACAACTGCGCTGGCCGCTGAACTACCGCGTGCTGATGCGGGGCTGGAATTTTCTGTTCTTCCGGCCGGGCATCTTCCAGCCGAACCAGCAGAAAAGCGCGGAATGGAATCGCGGCGGTTATCTGGTCACGGGCGCGTCGCATTGCGGCGCCTGCCATACGCCGAAGAACATCCTGGGCGCCGACAAACGCGGCCGGGCCTATGGCGGCGGATTGGTCGATGGCTGGTTCGCGCCGCGGCTCGACGGCTCCGACCGTAGCGGGCTGAAATCCTGGAGCGTCGAAGACATCGCCGAATATCTGCAGAGCGGCCGCAACGGTAAGAGCCACGCCGCCGGGCTGATGGCGGAAGTGGTGGTCAATTCGACCTCCAAGATGAGCGACGCCGATATCCGAGCCATCGCGGTGTATCTGAAGGACCTGCCGGCCGGCGCGCCGGAGCCCGCGGTGACGCCGCCGCCGCAGGCGGAGATGACCGCAGGCAAGGCTATCTACGCCCGCGCCTGCATCGCCTGCCACGAGGCCGATGGCTCAGGCGCGCCGCGGATCTATCCGCCGCTGCCCGGCAACGCCAACCTGCAGGCGGCCGATCCCTCGAGCACGCTCCGTATCATCCTCGACGGCGCGCAGACGGTGACGACGCCGCGCGCGCCCAACACCGGATCGATGCCGGCCTACGCCAGGCAACTGTCCGATCGAGAGATCGCCGATGTCACGAACTACATCCGCAATTCCTGGGGCAACGCCGCGCCGCTGGTGACGCCGGCGCAGGTCAGGAAAGCGCGCCGATAGAGCTTCTTCTCCAGCGCGTTCAGCGCCGGTTCTCGTCAAAGACGAATTTCGGCATTTCCCATTTGTAGCGGATCGCCAGCAGGCGGAACGACAGACCGAGCACGAAGGTCAACGCCGTCCAGAGTTCGTCATTCAGCTTCAGCCCGAACCCCGTCGAGTAAAACAGCCCGGTGACGATGGAGACGCTGGCGTAGAGTTCGGCGCGAAACAACAGCGGCACGTCGTTACAGAGGATGTCGCGCAGCACGCCGCCGGCGCAGCCGGTGATCATCCCCGCCACCACCACGATCACGAGCGGCAACGATGGGTCGATCTGCCAGGCGACGTCGCAGCCGGCCATGGTGAAGACCACCAGGCCGATCGCATCGAGCACGAGAAACGCGGTGTTCAGCCGGTGCACCACGCGCGCGATCAGGATGGTGGCGAGCGCAGCGCCCGCCGTCAGCAGCAGGTAGGACGGGTGTTGCACCCAGACCAGCGGGTAATGCCCGAGCAGTACATCGCGGATGGTGCCGCCGCCGAGCGCGGTGATGCAGCCGAGCATGCAGACCCCGGCCCAATCCATGCTGCGCTTTCCGGCAGCCAACGCCGCGGTCATCGCCTGCGCCGTGAGCGCCACCAGCGAGAGCCCGTACAAAACAACGTCGCTGGCAGGCAGGCTCCACATCTCAACCCCATGGAAAAGAATTCGTGGAACTTACGTGGCGGGTTCCATTCTGAACAGGCTGAAAGTTACGCGGTTCCGGGAACCTCCGCGGACTCCGGCGATTGTCGTGCCGCAATGGAGGAATTAACTCATGGCCACCCAATCCAATCCGAACGATCCCTATCGCGCCAACCTGAGCGACGACGAATTCAGCCGCCAGGCCCGACTCAACAATCAGCTGCGGGCCGAATCGGAACTCACCGAGGGTGCCGCCAGCGGCGGCAAGAAGGTGGCGATGTTCGCCATCGCCATCGCGGTGGTGCTGGGTGCGGTGTTCTACGGCCTCAACAGTTCGTCGGTCGATCAGGCCGCAACCACTTCGCCATCGGCGACGGCGCAGAACAACCAGTCGTCGCCTCCCGCGGCCCCTCCCGGCATGCGTGACGTGACCCCGAGGGCCAACAGCCAGCCGGGCACGACCACCGGCTCCGCTCCTGCGCGCCCGCAGAGCCCGCCGGCCCCGGCACCGACGACGACCAATCCCGCCGGCAAGTAACGGCTGAAGAATCCGCAAGCTGACAAACTGCGCGGCGGGCAACGAATTACCCGCCGCGTTTTCGTGTCAGCGGAACATCTTGTTCAATTCGCCGCCGGAATAACCATTGGCGAGTTCGGTGAATGTGCCCTTCTCGGCCATCTCGCTCGCCGCGCGCATGAAGCCGCCCCACGCCGCCCGCGCCAGCGAACCGCCGACGCTGATGCGGCGGACGCCGAGTTCGGCGGCTTCGCCGAGGCTGAGGCCGGAGGCGCCGATCAGGAGATTGACCGGCTTCGGATGCACCGCCTTCACCACAGCCGAAATCTGCTCCCTGGTCTTGATGCCGGGCGCATAGAGGCAATCGGCGCCCGCTTCCGAATAGGCTTTCAAGCGGTCGATCGCCAGGTCGAGGTCCGTCAGCCCCCACAGGAACGCCTCGCAGCGGCCGGTCAGCAGCACGCCGCTGTTGTCGGCATCGATCGCGGCCCGCGCCGCCCTGATGCGCTCGATCGCGACCGCGCGCTCGTAAAGCGGCTTGGCGGGATCGCCGGTGGAATCCTCGATCGACAGCCCGGCCACGCCGGTCTTTACCCCGCGCGCAACATTGGCGCCGACCTGCGCCGGCTCATGCGCAAAACCGCCCTCGAAATCGGCATTGACCGGCAGATCGACGGCCGCGCACATCGCGGCAAGATGCGTGCAGACATCGTCGAGTGTGACCCGGTTGTCGGCCTTGCCGATGGTCCAGGCAAAGCCCGCGCTGGTGGAAGCCAGCGCCTTGAAGCCGAGATGTTGCAGCGCCTTGGCGCTGCCGACGTCGAACGGATTGGGCAGCACGAAGCAGCCGGACTCGTGCATCTTCCGGAACGTCGCGCGCTTGTCGGAAGTCGTGACTGCCATGGTCTCTCCCCTTCGATTGCTTGTTTGGGCCGCGAAAATATCCGCGCGCCATGTTCGAGGCTAGTGCGCGTCGTGGGTGGCGCGGCTGTCCGTCGGCGCCTGCGCACGATCCGTCATGCCGTAGTCGCGGATGACCCCGGCAATACGCAGCCGGTAGTTCTCGAATATCACCGCACGGCCCTTGCCCTGGGTCTTGCGGTGGCCCGGCAGGTTGCGCCAAGCCGCAACGGCCTCTTCATCGCGCCAGAACGAAAGTGAAAGGATCTTGCCCTTCTCGGTCAGGCTTTCGAAGCGTTCGACCGAGATGAAGCCGTCGATGGTCTGAAGCGCCGGCCGCAGTTCGGCGGCCAGATCGAAATATTCCTGTCGGTGCTCCGGCTTTGGCCAGACTTCGAAGATCACGGCAATCATGTTCGCCTCCTTGCTCGTCGCGGCAGTCTACCGCGTCACCGGGCGCAAAAATGTCCGCTCTTCCGCCAGGATGAACTTATTTTGCTCGGCAAAATCGAAATTGGCCATGCCTTCGGGGTCGGCGCGCAACCGCGCGCGATAGCTTTCATAGGCGGCAAGGCTCTCGAACGAAATCAGCGCGAAGGCGATGTTGTTGGTGCCTTCATGCGGCATCCAGTAGCCCAAGAGGTCGCCGCCGCATTTCGGGATGATGGTGAGCCAGTTCTTCGAATATTGCTCGAACATCGCGCGCTTGAACGAGTCGAGCTGGTAGCGGATGAAAACGGTGACGGCCATTTGAACTCCAATATTGGCAGCCGTCATTGCGAGCGAAAGCGAAGCAATCCATCCAACCACGAAGAAAGCATGGATTGCTTCGTCGCGGAGCCTGTCATCGGGCGCGCATACGCGCGCCCCGTTGGCTCCTCGCAAGAACGAGCTGGGGCACTGAGTCCACCATACCCCCTTGATCGACGCCGATGCTTCGTCTAACATCGAACTATGAAAGCAGGTCCCGATATCGCCATGATCGCCGCACTGGTCGGTGATCCCGCGCGCTCCAACATGCTGACGGCGCTGATGACCGGGCGCGCGCTGACCGCGAGCGAGCTGGCGCACCAAGCCGGCATCACGCCGCAGACCGCGAGCTCGCATCTGTCGAAGCTTGAGGCCGGCGGCCTGATCGAGCAGGAGAAACAGGGCCGCCACCGCTATTATCGCCTCAGCGATCCCGATGTCGCCGGCGTGCTCGAGGGCCTCGCCGGTCTTGCCGCGCGCGCCGGCCATATGCGGGTGCGCACCGGGCCGAAGGATCCGGCGCTGCGCCGCGCGCGGATCTGCTACGACCATCTCGCCGGCGATCTCGGCGTGCAGATGCTCGACAGCATGAAGCAGCAGCGGCTGCTGCGGCAAAGCAAGCAGGCGATCGAACTCACCGCCGAGGGCGAGCGCTTCATGGCGAAGGCGCTGCAGATCGACGCCGGCTCGCTGGCGCATCCGCGCCGGCCGCTATGCAAGGCCTGCCTGGACTGGAGCGAGCGCCGCCATCATCTCGCGGGAACGCTGGGCGCGGCCATCATGGCTCGGCTCACCGAATTGAAATGGGCCGCGCGCGATGCCACCCCCGGCAGCCGCGTCGTCAATTTCACCCGCACCGGCGAGAAACGTTTCGCCGCGCTGTTTGGCGAGACTGGCGGCTGACTGTTGCGTTGTCCGTCATGGCCAGGCCGGAGCTAATTCCACTTGCATGGAATCGTGACATCTATCCCATGGCCTCGTGGTTCGAGACGCGCGGCGTTGCCGCGCTCCTCACCAAGAGGGTCTCAGACCTCATCCTGAGGAGCGCGCACTTGCGCGCATCTCGAAGGATGAAGCCACCGATCTGAAAAATGCTCTAGCGCGCCCGCATTCATTCCGCGTTCAGGTCGCCTCATTAAGGTCGCAGAAATGTTTCGATTTGTAATTCGTCAACATATCGAATCACCGGGATTGCGGCGCCGCGCGGTGCGGCCCGAAATGAGGGAGAAACCATGAAATATCTTATCGCAGCGGCCCTGCTTGCTACCGCGGTTGTGGGCTTTGGCGCCACGGCCGATGCCGCCGGCGGATGCGGTCGCGGCTTCCATCGCGGCCCCTATGGCGGATGCCGGCCCAATGCCGCCGTGGTCGTGGTGCGTCCGCCGGTCGTGTACCGGGCGGCTCCGGTCGTGGTGGTGCCTCGCGCCCGCGTCTGCCCCTACGGCATGGTCTGGCGTTATGGACGTTGCCGTTACTGACGGCATTAAGCTTCACGGCAAAGCCCCGCTCGCGCGGGGTTTTTGTTTGTTGAAGGGTAGCAGCCGGCGGCCTGTCGTCAACGCGGAAACGGAAGGACGGATTCCCGCCCTCCCGTGAACTATTTCACTCGGGATATTACCAGTAACGGCGGCGCCAGTAGCGGCGGCGGTGCCAGCGGCGGCGATGCCAGCCCCAATGACGGCGGCGCCAACCCCAGTGACGCCGGCGCCAGCCCCAATGGCGCCTGCCCCAGCCCCGGTGATGGCCGCGTCCGCGGCCCCAGTGCACTTCCTCGGGCGTGAGACGATCCACCTCGTCTCCGGTAACGACCGCGGGATGCGCATTATCGGGCGGAATCCGTCCGTCTGCGGCTGGAGGTTGCGGCATCAGGGGGGCTGCCTGCGCGCTCACGGCCAGTGCAGCCGCGCCGGCGGCAAATCCAAAGGCGAATTTCAGAAAGTGGCGGCGTTCCATGACAGCTCCCCCTTCGCAAGGAGTGGTGAGTGATGCGAATCGAGTTTGATCGCGGCGAGATGAATAGCCGCTGAACCGCGCGTTCATCGGTCCGACGTCGTCCCTGCCTGGTGCGCAATTGCGCACGGGCGCAGGAACGACGATGAGCTGCGTTACGCGACCCCACATCCACTGTCACAATGCTATGGTGATATCAGCCTGCGCATCATCTCGAGGGAACCGCCCATGCCCACCCGCCATCGTTCCACGCTGTTGTCCGTGCTGTTGGGCCTGGCCCTCCTCTCCCCCGCCGCGGCGCAGGTAGCGCTGCCCGAAGCGCAGATCGGCCCGCGGCCGTTCTACCTCGTCGACAAGATGAAGGACGGAGCGCTGAAGCAGAAGCTGAGCCAGTGCACCGGTCCGTTCCGCAAGAGCGAATTTTCGATCGGCCATCGTGGTGCTGCGCTGCAATTTCCCGAGCACAGCCGGGAATCCTATACCGCGGCGGCCCGCATGGGCGCCGGCGTGATCGAATGCGACGTGACGTTCACAAAAGACCGCCAACTGGTGTGCCGACACTCGCAATGCGACCTGGCAACCACCACCAACATCCTGTCGGTGCCGGAACTCGCCGCGAAGTGCTCGAAGCCGTTCGTCCCGGCCGATCCCGCCACCGGCAGCAAGGCGGCGGCGAAATGCTGCACCAGCGACATCACGCTCGCCGAATTCAGGCGGCTCACGGCCAAGATGGACGGCTCGAACCCGAACGCCACCACCGCGGCCGAATTCCAGAACGGCACGCCGCGCTGGCGCACCGACCTCTACGCCAATTCCGGAACCCTGATGACCCACGACGAGAGCATTGCGCTGATCAGGAGCTTAGGGGCCAAATTCACGCCCGAGCTGAAAGGGCCTGAGGTGCCGATGCCGTTCGACGGCGACTACACCCAGGAGAAATACGCCGCGCAGATGCTGGACGCCTACAAGGCCGCCGGCATTCCCGCAAGCGACGTGTTCGCCCAAAGCTTTAGCCTCGCCGACATCCTGTTCTGGGTGAAGACCGCGCCGGAGTTCGCGGCGCAGGCGGTTTATCTCGAAGACCGCTACGAGAAGCAGGGCCTTGACGCCGGAAAGCCCGAAACCTGGAAACCTTCGATGGCGGAATTGAAGGCCTCTGGCGTGAAGATCCTGGGGCCGCCGATCGCGCTGATGCTGGCGCTGAACGACAAGGGCGAGATCGTGCCGTCGGAATACGCCAGGGCCGCCAAGGCCGCCGGCCTCGATTTGATCGGCTGGTCGCTGGAGCGCGACGGGCCGCTCGACAAGGGCGGCGGCTTCTATCACCGCTCGGTCAAGCGCGCCATCGACCGCGACGGCGACACGCTCACCGTGCTCGATGTGCTGGCGCAACAGGTCGGCGTGCGCGCCATGTTCTCCGACTGGCCGGCGACCACGACGTTTTATGCGAGTTGCATGGGGATGAAGTGAGGCGAAGCGGAAGTTACTTCCGCTTCTGACGAAGTGGTCATTTGGGGCCTACAGCAACACCCATCATGTAATCAGGCAACCATGTGGCGATGCCTGGGAAGATAGACAGGATGATGATAGCGACAATCATCATCATGACATAGGGCACGGACCCCCACAGCACCGTCTTCGTGGGCACGTCCGGCGCTATGGCGTTGACCACGAACAGGTTCAACCCAACCGGCGGGGTGATAAGCCCGATTTCCATATTGATGGTAACGATGACACCGAACCAGACCGGGTCGAAACCGGCGGCCGTAATAATCGGCAGCAGGATCGGTGCGGTCATCAGGATGATCCCGGCGGGCGGAATGAAACAGCCGCATACCAGCAGGAAGACATTGATCAGTCCCATCAGCACCCAGCGATTGAGGTGCGCGTCGGCAATGGCCTGCGCCAGCGTCTGGGTGATGTAGAGCGAGGTCAGCATGTAGCCGAACAGCACGGCGGTCGCGATGATCATCAGGATCATCACCGACTCGCGCGTGGTCGAGCGCAGTATCTGCCACCAGGCCGTCGGGCTCCACAT
>JBAQER010000641.1:0-6157 GCA_049286845.1 Bradyrhizobium sp. | reverse complement strand
GCTGAAGAGAAACGCGATGAGTGTTGCGAAAATGCTGCAAGATGAGAGAGGCCGCGTGATGGCCGTCACAAATGGGATCTGATGGGGCGATGCGAGAAAGCCGACCCGCTCACCCACAGGCGCGAGCGGTCCTCGTGAACGACATTCAATTTTTTGTGAATCGAATCGACAAGAGTCGGTGTGCTGGTCGCCGATGAGAACTGCTTTCCTTCACGGCAGAGACCTGTTCCTGCATCGGCGGCCCCTTGCGGTGGGGCTATAAATAATGTGGCAAATTGCTACATTTATTGTAGCAATGGAATTGCCGAATTGAGGTGCTTCGCGTTGGTCCAGTTCGCCATCGTTTCCCTCCAGGCCTTGTGTCCTGATCTCAACTGTGCTGCAGGGGTTGGCGAAACCGGGCCTTTGGTCACATCAATTGTGCGAGCGGCTCGCAACTCGGCTGCGGTTGCGTCGACGACTGCTGGCCGGAGTGTCCGTCTTCGAGGATGACCATGGATCATGGCAGAGCAACTCTCCGAACTCATCAGTGAAATTTATGATGCCGCGCTTTCCCCCTCGCTGTGGGAGCACGTTGTTGGCAAGGCCGGGCGTTTCGTCGGTGGCCAGGCGGCGTCGATCTTTTCCAAGAGCCCAATCTCCGGGGAGGGCAGTGTCTATTGCGAAACCGGCATCGGGCCGCACTATCGGCAACTCTATTTCGACAAATACATAAAATTCGACCCAACCACGACCGGCCACTACTTTGCTGATGTCGGGCAGCCGATCGCGGTAGCGGACCTGATGCCTTACGATGAGTTCCTGGACACGCGGTTTTACAAGGAGTGGGTCCAACCGCAGGGCCTGGTAGATTTCGTATCGGCGGTGCTCGATAAATCAACGACTACCGCCGCGTTTTTCGGAGTGTTTCGCCACGAACGCGACGGTGTTGTCGACGATGAAGCGCGGCGGCGCATGCGCCTTATCGCTCCACACATTCGACGGGCGGTGCTCGTCGACAGACTGTTCGATCTCAAATCGGCGGAGGTGGCGACTTTCGCCGATACGCTCGATGGCCTCAACACCGGGGTCTGCCTTGTCGATTCCTCGGGGCGGATCGTTCATGCAAACCTTGCATGTCATGTCATTCTCGACGCCGGCGATGCCCTGTTTGCGGCCGAAGGGCGGCTCGTCGCGCGCGATGCGAAATTCAATGGCACCTTGCAGCCGCTTTTTGCGGCTGCGGGCGGCGGCGATGCGGCAATCGGAACGCAAGGCATCGCCTTGCCGCTGACGGGGCAGGACGGCGCGCGTTACGTGGTCCACGCGCTGCCGCTGACGTCCGGTGCCCGGCGCACTACCGGCATTGCTGCGACGGCGGTGTTCATTCGCAGGGTCGAGCTCGAGACCCTGTCGCCTCCCGAGGTGATCGCCCGGACTTACAAGCTGACCCCGACCGAGTTGCGCGTGCTGCTTGCCATCGTTGAGGTCGGCGGTGTTCCGGAAGTCGCGGCCGCGCTCGGTGTTGGGGAGACGACGATCAAGACGCATCTCCGCCGCTTGTTCGTAAAAACCGGCGCCGATCGCCAGGCCGATCTTGTCAAGATCGTTGCGGGATTTGCATCTCCGCTGATCAGCCAGGGCATGTGATCCGGAAGAGCGGGTAAGGGTTTTCCGCAACAATCAAAAAGCCAGGGCACCTTTGGCGCTGAGGGTTTGCGCAGATAGCAGCTCGCCGCCGTGCGCGCACCTTCGTCTCCTGCGTTCGAATGATGCCGGCCGTGCTGCGCACAGGTATAAATATGTCTTCGTTGCCTTCAGCCCCGCGAGCCACGGTGTGCCGCTTGCTCGATTTCGCCATCGGGAAAGCCAGGTAGTCCATCGTTGCTGGTGAATTACCTCCTCGCCTCAGCCGCAACCGGCTCCGGGATGAAGTCGTGGGCTTCGCAAGATTATGACTGATGAATCCCGATGCGGCCTTCGGCCGTGTCCTTCTTCATGGTGCCAAGAGCATGCCTCGTTTCTTCTTTGATCTCTTCTTCGATCGCTATGTTGTTCTCGATCCCGGAGGAATGTTGTTCGAGTACCCGACCAGCGCGTCAGCGGCGGCGGACGAACTGGCGCGGCATCTTCTCCTGATGCGATCGGAACTGCGTAACAGCGGAAGCTGGATACGTGTCAGGGACGAGCGCAGAAGGGAAGTCTACCGATCGTCGATCGATCCCGACGCTGCCGGTGGCAGCACGACATGACGATGGGTGCCGGGGCGACGTTACGGGCCTTCAGGATTGTTGCTGCATTGCAGCGCGTTTCGCCCGTGTCGTAGCCGATCGGGGCGTCGCGTATCGAGTCCGCGCCTGCGCTATCGGTACCGCACCATACAACCCCCGGTGTCATGTCGTATTTTTGCAACAGTCGCCGACAATGGCGCGAAGAACCATCCGTGCGCTTCGCCGACTCCTGCGTTCGAGGGACGCCGGCGGCTCTGTGCGTGACTACGGTGAATGGGTCGAAGCATGGCTTCGGCGATTCGGCACATCGGATTGAAGAATGGGAATGGGAATGGACCGGGCAGTCATCAATGGTTTCGCGCGTTTGCACCTGGCAGGCCGTCGCCTTGCGCGAGGTCATGTGTCGGCGCTGGCGCTTGTGATCGCGCCGTTCGCGATGGTGGAGCGCGCAGAGGCGGCGTGCACGACCACAGGCACCACGGTCGAATGCACCGGTACCAATAACCCTGGCTTCGGCGCCCTGACCGACAACGGCCTTACTTACCACGTCGGATCCGGCGCTTCGATCGCGGCGACCGGAGTGCCCGGCATCCAGTTCAGAGATGGTGTCGTCAACGTCGACAGCGGGGGCAGCATCGGTTCCGACATCGAAGGCGTCAAAAGCAATGGCATAGCCAGCGTGAACAATGCCGGGGCCATATCGGGAGCCCAGAACGGCATCAGTTCGATCTCCGATCTCGATGTCACAAACTCAGGGTCCATCACGGGTACGGCCGCCGTCAGTTTTGGCATCCTCGCTCATCGGCTCGTCCTGACGAATTCCGGAGTCGGTGCCGTCATATCCGGCGTAACCGACGGCATTAATGCCAGCGGTGAGACCGTCGATATCACCAACTCGGCGGTCATTATGGCGACCGGCGCGAACGGTGTCGGTATCCGGGGCACGAACACCTCCGGGACCACCACAGTGAGGAATTCCGGGACGGGCACGATAACCGGCGATGCCTTCGGTATCGTTGCTTCAAACGGTACTGCCACCGTCAACGTCAGCAACGCCGGCACTATTTCGGGGACGGGCGCAACCGGTGTTGGCATCGACGGCGTTACCGTCAACGTCACCGACAACACCGGCGGCATTTCGGGAGGTGCGACTGGCGTCAGGGCTTCGACCACCGCCACTGTCAACAATTCCGGTACGATCGCTGGAGGTACTGAAGCCATTGTCGCGAACATCGTCAATTTGACCAATTCGGGCACCATCTTCGGCAGTGCAGTCGGCGTTTTTTCGATTAACGGCGGTTCCACCGTGATCAATACGAGCACCGGAGCGATCGCCGGCGGGACTGCTATCTTCGCCATCAATGGCGACGCCATCATCAACAATGCCGGCAGGATCGAGGCAACGAGCGCATTTGGGAGTGCCATTCAGTCAAATAGGAACACCGACGTCATCAACTCCGGCTCGATTACCGCGGGAGCAGGTACCGGGATATTCAGCGGCGGCAGCGCTAGAGTGATGAATTCGGGGACAATATCGGTGGGGGCAAACGGCATCGCCGTGTTCGGTAACATCGGCGTAAACGTCACCAATACAGGTACCATTTCCGGAGCGACTGGCATCTTCAGCAACGGAGCTTCGAACATTGTCAATTCCGGCACCATCACCGGCACCGACGGCACGGCGATAACCAGCAGCGGAGCTTCGAACATTGTCAATTCCGGGACCATCATCGGCACCGGCGGCACGGCGATAAGACTGTCGAACGCCGCCGATACGCTGACGCTGCTGAACGGTTCGCGCATCGTCGGCGTGGTCGATATGGGCTTCGGCAACGACGTCGTGAATGTGATCGGCGCCGCGCCAAGCAGCCGGGTATCGTCGCTCACGACCATTGAGCTTCCGACCTTCATCAATTTCACCGGCGCCCTCAACACCAGCTTCACCGGCGCAGGCTTCACCGGTCCGGCGGTGCAGGCCGGCAACCAGCTCGCCACGCTCGATCCCACCGCGCTGGCGCAGACCGACCGCACCCTGATGGATTTCACCGGCGGCGTGTCGTCGCTGGTGCAGGGGCGGCTCAACGGCGTTTCGCCGTCAAAGAACGGCGCGATGATGGCGATGGCCTATGCGCCCGAAAGCAGCAATGGAGGGCGTTTCACCAAGGCCCCCGGGATGAATCCCGGTTGGGCGAACCCTGCGCCGATCACGGTGTGGGCCTCGAGCTTCGGCGGCCAGCGCACCCAGGATGAGACGGATGCGACGTTGCGCGCCACCTCGACGGCCTGGGGCGCGGCCATGGGCATCGACCGCAGGGTGCGGTCGGACTGGCTGGTCGGCGGGTTCATCGGCGGCGGCGCCGGCGCACTTTCCGTCGATCTGAATTCGCAGACCGTGGATACCGATTACGTGTTCGGCGGCGTCTACAGCCGCTTCGAATGGGCCTCGCAATTCTTCGACCTCACCGTGCAGGGCGGCAATGCCTCCAACAAGTCGAGGCGGCTGGTGCTGAACAATCTCGCCGCGGGCGGCGTGGAGACGGCGGCGGCTGACTACCACGGCTGGTTCATCAGCCCGGAGGTCGCCTATGGTATCCGTTACGGCGTCGGCAACGGCTACGTGCTGACGCCGACGGCGCGGCTGCGCTATGTCGCGGGAATGTTCGACGGTTACCGCGAGACCGGTTCGGCGCAGGGCCTCACGGTCGGCAATCGCACGCTGCAGAACTTCGAGGAGCGCGGCGAACTCGAGGTATCGAAGGTAACGAGCTTTTTCGGCGGGGATCACAGCCTCAAGACCAACGTGCATGGCGGCGTGATCGCGGTGCAGCGGGTAGGCGACACCACTGTCGAGACCGTGCTGATCGGACAGAACCTCGCCTTCGTGACGCCGGGCAAGGGCAACACCGTCGGCGCCGTGGCTGGCGCAGGCTTCGACTACCACATCCGCGCGAACGTCGCGGTGTTCGGCGCGGTCGAGGGCATGATGATGTCCGACCAGAGCCGCACCGGAACTGCAAAAGGCGGTGTGCGCGTCGCGTTTTGACGTCGAATCAGGGCGGCGAGGACTGCGTCGTGTCACGATCATAGGATCGTTGCCGCGAAGGAGGGGGCGGCAAATAGAATAGTCCTGCTTCGTCGGTCGGCGGGATTTCCGAACCCGCGCCGGTTTGCCATCCGCACCGGTGCGTGTGCTAGTCTGCGGGCGATAGCCAGCCCCATCGCCCGCAGACTCAGCACTGATCATGATCGACAAATCGCCCATGCGCGTGATCGGGGCGCCATTGCCAGGCGCACCGCGCCGCGGTGCGGCGGCCTTCATCTTCGTCACCATCCTGCTCGACATGCTGGCGCTCGGCCTGATCATGCCGATCCTGCCCAAGCTGGTCGAAAGCTTCGTCGACAACGACACCGCAAGCGCGGCGCGGATATTCGGCGTGTTCGGCACCGCATGGGCGCTGATGCAGTTCTTCTTCTCACCGATCCTCGGCGGCCTGTCGGACCGGTTCGGCCGGCGGCCGGTCATCCTGCTGTCGAATTTCGGGCTGGCGCTCGATTATGTCCTGATGGCGCTGGCGCCGTCGCTGATCTGGCTGTTCGTCGGCCGGGTGATCTCGGGCATCACGTCGGCCAGTGTCTCGACGGCCTTTGCCTACATCGCGGATGTGACGCCGCCGGAACGGCGCGCGGCGGTGTTCGGCAAGATCGGTGCGGCATTCGGCGCCGGATTCATTCTCGGTCCTGCGCTCGGCGGGCTGCTCGGCGGCATCGATCCGCGGCTGCCGTTCTGGGCGGCGGCGGGCTTGAGTTTTGCCAACACGCTTTATGGCTTTCTGATCCTGCCGGAATCGCTGCCGCGCGATCGCCGCGCGCCGTTCCGCTGGAAGAGCGCAAACCCGATCGGCGCATTGCAACTTTTGCGTTCCGACCGGGTGCTCGCGGGCCTGTCG
>JBAQER010000640.1:0-6324 GCA_049286845.1 Bradyrhizobium sp. | reverse complement strand
ATGCAAAGTAGAATGCCTCGACTCGCGGCACTCGTGCTGCGCCGCGATCACAGGAATTCCTGGCTCATCCAACAGGATCGGCCCCAGGGCAGGCACCGAAGTCGCAGTGGCGGCGGTTCGACTCAATGCGCCAGATGATTGGCCGAGCCCTGCCTGATCTTCCCGTCCGCATCGAGCCGCAGATATTCGCAAATCTTGCCGCCCCTTTCATTCTGGTAGAAGACCACGATACTGTCGGGGCTGACGAAGAGATCGATCAGGTCGAAGTGCAAACCCGGCAACAGCGCCAGCGCTTTTCCCCAATACATCCGCAAGTTGTCCTTGCCGCGTAAAGTTCCACTGGAATCGAGGCCGAGCGCCTGAACCTTGTCCGAGGTCATCTCGGCGTTCTCGGCATAGAGCGCGAGCACGCGTTCCAGATCGCGCGAGTTCCAGGCTGATATCCAGTCCCGGCCGAGAGCGGCGAGGCGTGCGGGCTCGTGAGGCTGAGTTGGCATGATTTCCTCCTTGGTGCAAATTAGGTCAACAATACTGACCTATCTGGATTTGTCCATGCCTCCTAAAGAATGTGGGCCATCGTTTTGCGCGGTTGCGAGCGCGGCCCCCGTCGCGTAATTCCTGTCCATGACAGCAGCACAGCAAGCCCGCGAGTCGGCGCCATCAGTGGCCTCGGCGCATGACAAGATTCTGATCGTCGATTTTGGCAGTCAGGTGACGCAACTGATCGCGCGGCGGGTGCGCGAGGAGGGCGTCTATTCCGAAATCGTGCCGTTCCAGAAGGCCGAAGCCGCCTTTAAGGAAATGAAGCCGAAGGCGGTGATCCTCTCCGGCGGCCCGGAATCGGTGCACGAGGAAGGTTCGCCGCGCGCACCGCAGGCGATCTTCGATTCCGGCGTTCCCGTGCTCGGCATCTGCTACGGCCAGATGGCCATGGCGGCGCAACTCGGCGGCAGCGTCGAGGGCGGACACCACCGCGAATTCGGCCGCGCCGATGTCGAGGTCAAGGCCGCGAGCCAATTGTTCGATTCCACCTGGGGCATGGGCGAGAAGCATCCGGTCTGGATGAGCCATGGCGACCGCATCACCAAAATGCCGCCGGGCTTCGTCGTCGCCGGCGTGTCGCCGAATGCGCCGTTCGCCGTGATCCAGGACGAGAAGCGGAAGTATTACGGCCTGATGTTCCACCCCGAAGTGGTGCACACGCCCGACGGCGCCAAGCTGATCCGCAATTTCGTCCGCAAGGTCGCAGGCCTCACCGGCGACTGGACCATGCGCGCATTCCGGGAAGAGGCGATCGAGAAGATCCGCGCCCAGGTTGGCAAGGGCAGGGTGATCTGCGGCCTCTCCGGCGGCGTCGATTCCGCCGTCGCAGCCGTCCTGATCCACGAGGCGATCGGCGACCAGCTCACCTGCGTGTTCGTCGATCACGGCCTGCTGCGGCTCAACGAGGCCGAGACCGTGGTCGACCTGTTCCGCCATCACTACAACATCCCGCTGGTACACGTTGATGCCTCGAAGCTTTTCCTCGGCGAGCTCCATGGCGTCAGCGACCCGGAAGCGAAGCGCAAGACCATCGGCCGCCTCTTCATCGACGTGTTCGACGCGGAGGCGAAAAAGATAGGCGGCGCGGACTTTTTGGCGCAAGGCACGCTCTATCCCGACGTGATCGAGAGCGTGTCGTTCACCGGCGGCCCGTCGGTGACGATCAAGTCGCACCACAATGTCGGCGGCCTGCCCGATCGCATGAAGATGAAGCTGGTCGAGCCGTTGCGCGAACTGTTCAAGGACGAGGTGCGCGTGCTCGGCCGCGAACTAGGCCTGCCCGAAATCTTCGTCGGCCGCCACCCGTTCCCGGGTCCGGGCCTCGCGATCCGCTGCCCCGGCGAGATCACGAAGGAAAAGCTCGACATCCTGCGCAACGCCGATGCGGTCTATATCGACCAGATCCGCAAAGCCGGCCTCTACGACCAGATCTGGCAGGCCTTTGCCGTGCTGCTGCCGGTCAAGACCGTCGGCGTGATGGGCGACGGCCGCACCTACGATTTCGTCGTCGGCCTGCGCGCGGTGACATCGACCGACGGCATGACCGCGGACTTCTATCCGTTCGAGATGAAATTCCTCGGTGAGACCGCGACCCGCATCATCAACGAGGTCAAGGGCGTCAATCGGGTGGTGTACGACGTGACGAGCAAGCCGCCGGGGACGATTGAGTGGGAGTGAGGGGACTACGGAAACTTGCGAAATGAGCGTCTGGCGCCCACTTGTTGAGAAGCGGGCCGGTTATCTCTTCAGCCTGAGCGATTCGATTGCGATTGTTGAAGCGGAAAATCCCAACCTGCTAGCCCCCGTTACCAGCGGGACCATGATCGTTGCCAGTGACTATTCCGGCCAGCATAAGGAGGCAAGCCACGAAGCTTATTCGTTTCTCGTCACCAGCGACGGTGCTTTGAACGACTGGCTGCCGTCGCTGGAAGTTTTCCGTCAACGATGGTTGCCCGATGGCCGTCGTATTTCTTTCAAGAAACTCAATGAACCGGTTCGCTGGCGGGCGCTGCCGTATTTCCTTGATACCGCGGGAAGATTAAGCGGTAATCTAATTACAATCTTGGTTGATCGGCGCGTGGGAAGCTTCATGTCGGGTGGCCCTGATGCCGCGATTCGGGCTTTTCCAAACTGCTTCCCTGTGGATGCCACGAAGGGCACGGTAGAGAAGATGCTTCGGCTCGCAAGCTTCGTTGCGTTAATTCTTTCTGGATTGCGCCGCGAAGATCAGGTGTCGAACTGGATAAGCGATCATGACGAAGCGTTGGATAGCTTTGAAAGGCGGGAGCAGTTCGCGCGGTTAGCAACCTATCTAACCTTTGGAGTGACGGGTTGGAGGCGTGCTGCCGACCACCTATTCGGTACTACCGAGTTGCCCGAGGCTCCTTACTGGTCGGAAGACTTGGCCGCTGTGGCAGACCTTGCAGCGGGCGCATATTGCCAGTTGAGCAAGTTTCTTCCCGCTTTTTTTGGGGACGTCAGCGAAAAGACGTGGCAGGTACAAATGGCCTCAAGTGATGTTGAGAGTTTACGTGCTCGGGCGATAGGCGATTGGCTAGCCAAGAGTCACGGCGCGCTAAAGCACGTATTGCTGCGACTTGAGCTCGATAGTAATCAGGAAGTTAGGACTTCTGCGCAGTCTTTTCTGGTTCGCACTTAGCGTCGTCTGATATCCAATCTGGCGTTTCTGTCTCCACCACGACGCGGATCATCAACGAGGTCAAGGGCGTCAATCGGGTGGTGTACGACGTAACGTCGAAGCCGCCGGGGGCGATTGAGTGGGAGTGAGTAGTATAAGAGGCTATATCGTGGGATGGAGCAGTTTCGGCGGGTGTCTTTCTCGTCGTTAGTTCCTCAATTTTCAACACGGCGTATTTTCGCTAAAATCGCCAGTTTGAGCTACGTCATGGTGACGGTCTCGAAACCTGATAAGCTAATTTTGTAGCTTCAGAAGGTGTCGAGGTAGCTTCAGAAGGTGTCGAGAATGAAAAGTTCCGCTCTGTCGTGCGTTTTCGCAACCAGTCTGGCGGCAGTGATCGCCGCCGCACCTTCGCTGTCGCTTGCCTGTACGCGGCTGGTATATCTCGGCGCCAAGAGCCAGGTCATCACTGCGCGCTCGATGGATTGGCGATTCGAGATGCCCACCAGTCTCTGGGTTTTTCCGAGAGGCATGGCGCGGAGCGGAGAGGTCGGGCCGAACTCGCTGCAATGGAAATCCAGATATGGCAGCGTAGTTGCTTCCTCTTACGAGGTTTCGACGTCGGACGGCATGAACGAGGCGGGGCTTGTCGCCAACGTCCTCTGGCTCACCGAATCCGAATATCCAAAGTTCGACTCCAGCAAGCCGGGCCTGTCCATCGCCGCCTGGCCGCAATATGTGCTCGACAATTTCGCGACCGTTCAGGAGGCGGTTGAGATACTTGAGAAGAATCCTTTCACGATCGTCACGGACAACGTACCCGGGCAGAAGTTGCTCGCCACGCTTCACCTGTCGATCTCGGATGCCACGGGTGACAGCGCGATCGTCGAATACATCAACGGCAAACCGGTCATCCATCACGACCGGAAGTACCAGGTGATGACCAATTCCCCCATCTTTGAACAGCAATTGGCGCTGAACGAATACTGGAAGGAGATCGGCGGCACGGTGATGCTGCCGGGCACGAACCGCGCCGCAGACCGGTTCGCGCGGGCATCTTTCTATGTCAACGCAATCCCGAAAGATGAAAATCCCGACCGCGCCCTGGCCAGCGTCTTCAGCGTGATCCGCAACGTGTCTGTGCCATTCGGCATTTCGACGCCGGACCAGCCGAATATTTCCTCGACGCGGTGGCGCACCGTCGCCGACCATCAGCGCAAGCTCTACTTCTTTGAATCCGTCCTAACCCCGAACACATTCTGGGTGGATCTCAAGGCGATCGACTTCTCACCTGAGAAGGGAAAGGTGAAGAAGCTCGATCTGGGACCTCAACAGTCGCGCACCTTTTCCGGCGATGCGACGGCGAATTTCCAGGAGGCTGAGCCGTTCAAGTTCCTGGGTCTGCCGATGTGAGCACCACCCAGGGTGCAAGCAGTGGGAACACGCGAAACCCATCGCCCGTTCACAAATGGCGATTGATGGGTATTGCTTCGCTCCACCCACCCTTGGGCTAGATTTCTTCGGACGTGCTCTTAGGCCGCATTCCTGAACCCATCTATCTGCGCCTTCATCGCCCGCTGAAATGCCGGCCGCGCTTCACAGCGCCGCTTATAGGCACTGAGATGGGGATAGGTGTCGAGTAGCTCCGTGTGATCGAGGATGCGCAGTACGTCGGCCATCATCAGGTCTCCAACGGTGAACTTTCCCTCGAGATAGTCCTTCCCGTCGAGAGCCTTCTCAAGCATTCCCAAGCGATCTCGCACCATCTTTTCGATCTGGGGTCGCCACTCCTTCGTCCATTCTTCCTTCGCATGGAAGAAGTCGAGGCTCGCGAGCTGTTGAATCCAGATTTCTACTGAATTGAGCGCTGCGAACACCCATGCGGTAGCGCGTTCGCGCTCGATACGATCGCTTGGCAGAAGCTTTTCGCTCTTCTCCGCTACGTAGAGAGTGATAGCGCCGCTTTCAAACAGTATAAGGCCGTCTTCCTCAATCGCAGGCGCTTGGCCGAACGGCTGCCGCGCCAAATGTTCGGGCGACCTTTGTTCAGGCCCCAACGCCAACGTGCGAACGTTGTAGGGCAGACCGGCCTCCTCCAGCGCCCAGCGCACGCGAAAAGCACGCATAAGAGGCGCCGCAAAATCCGGAACCCATTGGTAGGTCGTGAGCGTGATCATGCGCGAAATCCGTTCTGTTCGGCCACGGCGATGTTCTCGACGTAGACCTGCTGCTTGTTGAAGAGCGAATTCCACCCGCCGATATGGCTGTCGCGGATCGCGACGCTAGAGAATGGCGCCTGGTGGAATGTCTGGACCGTATTTCCGTCCTTCTCGGCAAAGGTAACGGTCACCAACGTGTCGCAATCGCGACCAGAATCCTCGTCCCACTGGAACGTGAGGACGATGCGCTTGTTATTCTCCACTTCGCGGATGACGCCGCCAAACCTTGAAAGACCGTATTGTTTCGACGTCATGGCGCCGCGCCACGGTCGACCAGGCGTCAACTCCCAATCTAGCTCGATCGCAGTGAACTTCTCGGGTCCCCACCATCTGAGCATGTGATCGCGGCTTTCCCAAAGCCGGAAAACAAGCGAGACGGGCGCGTTGAATTCACGCTCAATCAGCAGTTCATTGTCGCGCAGGTCACTCACTGCTTTCTCCCTTTCTTCGGCGCTTTGGTGAGCTCCGTCAGAAGTGCATCCATCCGGTCGAAGCTTCCCGACCAAAACTTGCGATACCTCTCCAGCCAGCCATCGAGTTGTTTCAGCGGCTCGGGTTCTAGCTTGCACGGTCGCCATTGCGCCTGACGCCCCCGAGTGATCAGGCCTGCGCCCTCCAGAACTTTCAGATGCCGCGAGATCGAGGGCAGCGAGATATCGAATGGCTCGGCCAGCTCATTTACCGTTGCCTCGCCCTGGCTCAATCGAGCGAGGATCGCCCGGCGGGTAGGATCAGCCAACGCGGCCAATGTCACGCTGAGAGGGTCTGTCATCGGCGTATTTAGCATCCATGCTAATTAGTCGCCCGTTAAGAAGTCGGATTGAGCGCTGATCGGTTGATCAAGAGGCGCATGATCGCGATTAGGAACAGGCGCAAAAGAATCCTCAGCCAAGCGAGGATGCGGCGGAAGTTGTAGCCGACTGC
>JBAQER010000639.1:0-2530 GCA_049286845.1 Bradyrhizobium sp. | reverse complement strand
GCGTTGATGATCTCGCTGCGACGCTTGGCAAGGTGACCGACGCTGCGCCGGTCATCCTGCTGGCCCACGAACCTGACGTTGCGGTACGGGTGCCGGCGCGGGTCGCGCTGCAGCTCTCGGGCCATACCCATGGCGGCCAGGTGCGTCTGTTCGGCTGGTCGCCGGTGATACCGTCGCATTACGGCAAGAGGTTCGCCTATGGCCACACCCGGACCCAATGCGACGTCGTCGTCTCCGGCGGCCTCGGCTGCAGCATCATGCCGTTCCGCATCGGCGTCCCGCCGGAAATCGCGCTGGTGACGCTGGGCGGGTCGGGTGCGGCGGCCTAGCAGGTCGGTAGCCTGAAGGGCGTCTGTGCATCTGGCTTCCGGCATGTTATATTATTGGCATGAGTTCAGCCGTCGAAAAAGCTGTCGAAGCCCTGGAATTGCTGCCTGAGGAAATGCAGGAATCGGCCGCCGCGTATTTATTGTCCCAAGCCAGGAAATTCCGAGCGCTCAAAGACGCCGTTGATGAAGGAATGGCCGACGTGGAAGCGGGCCGCGTGGTGCCTTGGGACTTGGAAGAATTTTTCAAGCAGGCTCGTGCACAGTCGCAGCGTTAGGAGTAGCTGTGCAAGTTGTTGTCTCCTTGCGCGCTCGCTCCGATATCCTCGAAATTCATTCATACCTTTCCGAGCACAGTCCTGCGGCTGCTGATCGAATGGTTGCCGGTTTTCACAACGGTTTGACGAACTCCGCGAATTTCCCTTTCTTGGACCGGATCGAAGCGAACTTCGGGCTTCGCTGCGAGGGCTGCTAATGGATGGCTATGTCGCTTTCTACCTCGTCGAGACCGATCGAATCGTGATTGTCCGCGTCATTGATGGTCGCAGCGACATTGAGCGCGAGTTCTCGAAATGACTTCCTCCCTCGACGGCGAGATCCGCGACGGCCGCCATCACATGCAGATCCGGGTCTATTACGAGGACACGGATTTTTCCGGCATCGTCTATCACGCTAATTATCTGCGCTTCATGGAGCGCGGACGGACCAATCATCTGCGGCTGATGGGCGCCGAGCAGCACGCGCTGTTCGCCGAAGCGCAAGCCGAAACGCCGGGCTTCGCCTTCGTGGTGCGCTCGATGCAGATCGATTACTTGAGGCCCGCGCGGATGGATGACGTGCTCGACGTCGTGACCTGGCCGGTCGCGGTGAAGGGCGCCTCGATCACGCTGGCGCAGGAGGTGCGCCGCGGCGAGCACGTGCTGGTCAAGGCGGAGGTGCGCGTCGCCTTCATCAGCGAGGGCAGGGCGAAGCCGATCCCGAAAGCGCTGCGGACCCTGATGAAGGCCGATCTGGTCGAAACCTGACTCTCATCCAGGCTTGACTCCTCTGTACCGATCGGTACAGTCCCGGCTCGTATTCAGAGCTGGAGATGCCCCGATGTCGCGTCCGCCGTTGCCGCCGTTCACGCGGGAGACCGCCGCCCAGAAGGCCCGCATGGCGGAAGATGCATGGAATTCCCGCGACCCCGAGCGCGTGGCGCTGGCCTATACCGAGGACAGCGTGTGGCGCAATCGCTCGGAATTCCTTCAGGGCCGGCCGGCGATCGTTGCGTTTCTCACGCGCAAATGGGCGAAGGAGCGTGAGTATCGCCTGATCAAGGATCTCTGGGCGTTCGATCAAAATCGTATCGCGGTGCGTTTCCAGTACGAATGGCATGACGATGCCGGGCAGTGGCACCGCTCCTACGGCAACGAGCAATGGGAATTCGACGACAAGGGCCTGATGCGGCGGCGCGAGGCCAGCATCAACGATCACCCGATTGCCGAAACAGACCGGCGCTTTCTGTGGAGTGCGCCGGGACCGCGTCCGGCCGATGTCGCCGGATTGAGCGAGAGTCCGTTCTGACCCGGCCAATGGCAAAACCGGTTTCCGACCGCGCCGATCTGCTGCCGCTGCTGGCGGAGGTGTTTCGCGCGCACGGTTATGAAGGCGCGACGCTGTCGCTGCTCGGCGACGCCACCGGCCTCGGCAAAGGCAGCCTCTATCACTTCTTTCCGGGCGGCAAGGCGCAGATGGCCGCCGAAGTGCTGGCCGAGATCGATCGCTGGTTCGAGGTCAATATCTTCGCACCGCTGCGCACGTCCGACCATCCCGCCCGCGCCATTGCCACCATGATCGGGGCTGTCGACAGCTATTTCCACTCCGGTCAACGCGTCTGTCTGGTCGGCGTCATTGCCCTCGGGGCGTCGCGGGACATGTTCGCGGTTCAGGTGCAGGGCTACTTTATCAGGTGGAACGATGCACTGGCGCACGTGCTCGGGCGTTCGGGCCTGAGCGCGCGGGTGGCGCGGCGGCGGTCGACGGATGCGCTGGTCACTATTCAGGGCGCGCTGGTGCTGGCGCGGGCGCTGGGCGATTCCAGGATCTTTGGACAGACGATGGCGGACCTGACAGCGCGGCTGCTGGCCAGACCGGAGTGACTCTCGCTGGCGGCGAGCGTAGGCCCGGATCGCGTGACTATTCCGCCGCCTTGTGGCGGGCGA
>JBAQER010000638.1:0-4520 GCA_049286845.1 Bradyrhizobium sp. | reverse complement strand
ACGCTGCTGAGCATCTGTGGGCGCATCGCCGTGATCGTCGACGGCAAGATCCTGCTCGGCAGCGCAGACGAGCTCAGGAAGTCCGACCATCCGTGGGTGCACGATTTCTTCCACGGGCCGCGCGCGGAAGGCGCAATGACAGCAAGGAAATCGAACCATGGAAACTGACAAGCACTATTTCTTCGAAGGATTGTTCATCATCGTTCTTTCCATCGGCGCGGCGATATTCGCGGTCTGGCTGGGAAGCCCGGGACACCGCGATGACGTGCTCTACCGCGTCCATTTCCGCGAATCGGTCAGCGGCCTCACCGCCGGCGACCCGGTGAAGTTCCGCGGCGTCGACGTCGGCACGGTCAAATCGATCGTCATCGATCCGGACAATGCGCGCCTGGTCCTCGTCGACCTGCGGCTGCGCAAGGAAACCCCGGTCATGACCGACACCCGGGCCAGCCTGTCGATGAAGGGCATCACCGGCGTGGTAGTCATCGACCTGAACGGCGGCGACCCGGCCGCGCGCACCCTGCTCGAGGCCACCCCTGCGGACCAGGTGCCCGAAATCCCCTCGGAAAAGACCGGCCTCAAGGCCATGCTCGACGACCTGCCGAAAGTGGTCGGGAAATTTTCCGTGGTCGCCGACAAGTTCTCGGCCATCGAAGACCAGGTGAAGAAAGTCATGACCAACGTCAGCGGATTGACGGAGAAGGTCAAGGACAACCCTTCCCTGCTGCTCAGGCGCCCCAAGGAACCGCCGGTCGCCCGGACGCAGTAGCGAGGGCGAATTCGAAAGGAACTTTGCGCCGGGGCGCAACCGTTGACACAACCTTCCTGCTTGCTTTAGCTTGCGGCCGATGGAAATGACAGCCGAAGAGATCAAGCAGTTCTGGCGCGGCTTCTGCCAGCGCCGGAAAATCAGCGCCGACCTGGTCGCCCGGGGCGAGGCGATCATCGACAAGGACCCCGACTACTGGGCCGACCAGACCATGGGCGACCTGCTCGACCAGCTCTCGGGCAAGAAGACCGGCTGAGCGCCGCGCGCGGCCGGCCGGAATCGCGTTTCGCGGGATGAGCGTAGATCGCGCGCAACGGAATCGCCGCATGCTGCTCGGTACGGGAGCGGCCTACCTGCTGCTCGCCTGGTTCAGCAGCCGCGCCGGCGATTACCTGGCGGCGGTCCAGCTGCTCTACGTCCTGCCGATGGCCTACGGCATGCTGCGGCTGGATCGATCCCGCCTTGCCGGCCTCACCGCGTTCGCGCTGATCACGCACGGCACCGCGCTGTTCATGCTGATGGAGAGCGACCACCGGCTGAACCAGCCCGCCATCTGGACCCAGTTCGCCGCGCTCGCCCTCGCGTTTGCGTGGTGCGGCTATGCCGCCGGCGCAGTACTCCGTCTGCGGGACCGGCTTGCGGAGGCACGCCGCAGCTTGCACGACTTCGGCCACGAGGCCAGTGACCGAGCCAGCCGCGACACGCTCACCGGCGTCTATCATCATCAGCACCTGATGGATGTGCTGGAGCGCGAGATCGCGCGCGCCGAGCGCGTCGGCAAGCCGCTTTCCATCGCTCGGGTGGACCTGGACGGGCTGGGCGGCGTCAACGAAACCCACGGCCATGCCGCGGGAGACATCGCGCTGAAGCGCTTTGCCGATGCGGCGGCGACGGCGCTGCGCAATGTCGACGTCATCGGCCGTTACGGCGGCAAGGAATTCATCGCCATCATGCCCGACACCGATCTGAAGGGAGCGCTCATCGCCGCCGAGCGCATGCGCGCGGCCGTAGGCCGGGAACCCCTGCCCGAAATGAAGGGCCGCCGGCACCTGAGCTGCACACTGGGCGTCGCCGAGCACCGCAAGGGCGAGAACACGCGCCTCGTCATCGGCCGCGCGGAATCTGCGCTCAACTACGCCAAGGCCGCGGGACGCGACCGCGTGGTCGCGCTGGACGCCGATGGCAAGCCAATGCTGATCGAGGCCGCCTGATGCCTAGTCCGAAAGTCTTCGGGCTCGACGCCCCAGTGGTGTTTCGCGGCAAACCGATGCGCGTCGCCGGCCGGATGCTGCTGGAGGGCGCGAGCGGACAGTCTACTTTCCGCTATCTGCTGTCGGGCGGCGCGGGCGCCCCTGTACTGCTGGAGCAGGCTGCCGCCGAACGTTATGCGTTGCTGCGTCCGTTTCCACCCGCCGCGCAGCCGCACACGACCGGCAAAACCGTGACCGTCGGCAAAGAGCGCTACACGCTGGTCGGCGTGCGGCGCCTGAAAGTACTCGAGACTCGCGGGCAGATTGCGGGCGCGACGCCCAAGACCGAACTGCTGCTGTCGGGAATGTTCGAAGGACCGATGGGAACACTGATGCGGGAAATGGTACCCGGCTCCAACCTGCAGGTTTACTACCTGATCAAGCCGCTAGCCAAGGACGACTTTCTGTCTGCCGCCGCGCACGCGGCCGCGCGCGAGGCGTCGCGGCGGGCCGCCGGCGAATCCGGCGAGGACTAGCCTTTCGCCGACTGCGGCGGACAGAACTGCTCGCGCAGCTTCACCTTCCAGAATTTTCCGGTCGACGTACGCGGAATCGCCTCGAGGAACTCGAAGCGCTCGGGCAGCTGCCATTTCGCGAAGTGCGGGGCGAGGTGCGCCCGCAGTTCTTCCGGTGTTATTTTTTTATTCAATTTCAAAACCACACAGGCAAGCGGTCGTTCGGTCCACTTGGGATCCGGGATCGCGATCACCGCGGCCTCCAGCACCGCCGGGTGCGCCATCAGCAGGTTCTCCATGTCCACCGAGCTGATCCACTCGCCGCCCGACTTGATCAGGTCCTTGGTGCGGTCGGTGATGCGGATGTAGCCGTGCGCGTCGATGCAGGCGACATCGCCTGTGCGCAGCCAGCCGTCGGCCGTGAACTTGTCGGGATCGAGCGGCACGTTGTGGTAGCTGCCGGTGATGAACGGGCCGCGCACCTGGATTTCGCCCACCGATGCGCCGTCCCAGGGTTTCTCGGCGCCGTCGTCCCCGGTGAGGCGGATATCCATGAGCGGCACCGGAACGCCGGCGGAGGCGAAGCGGCGGAAACGCTCGTCCTCGGAAGCGCCCTGCAACTCCGGCTTCAGGTACGCGATCGAGCCGACCGGGCTCGTTTCGGTCATGCCCCAGCCCTGGCGAATTTCGGCGCCATGTCTGGCAAACGCGCGGATCAGGGCTTCGGGCACCGAGGCGCCGCCGACCAGCATTTTCATGCCCGGCTCCAGCCGGTAGCGCGCCGGGTCGCTTTCCAGCAGCTGGAGCATGGCAAGCCAGATCGTCGGCACGCCCAGCACGAAGCTCGGCTTTTCCGCGTGGAACAGCGCCAGCAGGTCCTCGGGATGCAGGTGCGGTCCGGGAAAGACCAGCTTGATGCCCATCATCACGCAACCGTAGGGCACGCCCCAGCAGTTGGCATGGAACATCGGGGTCACCGGGCACACGCTGTCGCCCGCGGCGAGGCCCCAGTGATCCGGCTGGTTGGCCATCAGCGTATGCAGGATGGTCGAGCGGTGCGAGTACACCACGCCCTTGGGCCGTCCCGTGGTGCCCGAGGTGTAGCACATGGAGATCGGATCGTCCTCTTCATGCGGGACGTATTGGAATACTTCCGGCGCCTTCTCCAGAAAAAATTCATAATCGATGAAGGGCGAAACCACTTTGGCTCCGCTGAACGGCACCACGACCACCTTCTCGATATTCACCTTCGACTTGAATTGCTCGTAGAGCGGCAGCAGGATGTCGTCGACGACGAGGAAGCGGTCCTCGGCGTGGCTGGCGATCCAGCCGATCTCGTCGGGCGCGAGGCGCAGGTTGAGCGTGTGCATCACGCCGCCGGCCGCTGGAATGCCGAAGTAGCACTCGAGGTGGGCGTAATGGTTCCAGCATAGCGTAGCCACCCGGTCGCCCTTCTTCAGACCGGCGGCGAGCAGCGCCGCGGCCAGCCGGCGCGTGCGCCGGTGGAAATCAGCGAAGCGGTGGCGCCTGAGCGATTTGTCCGGCAGGCGGCTGACGATTTCCACTTCCGGGAACAGCTTTCCCGCCCGCTCGAGGAGCGCATTGACCGAAAGCGGCACCCGCTGCATGGTAGAGCGGATCACGTCAGTCTGCCGGGGAATCCTCTTTTACCAGGGAGCGCAGGTAAATCCTGTCGATCGGCTGGTCGAGGTCGTTGCCGGCGCGCTCGAAACCCTTGCGCCAGTCGTTCAGGTGCCGGCGCGCCCAGGTGCGCCCGGCATCCTTGTCGCGACGCACAATCGCGTCCAGCATCCAGCGATGCGCTTCGAGCAGGCGGGCCGGACCCTCCTTCACCTTGCTCAGCACCAGCCGCGTGGTCGGAAAGACGAGCAGATCCGAGGGCTCGCGCGCAAGCTGCAGCACCCGGTTGCCCGAGGCCTGGCCGATCAGTGCATGAAATTCGACGTCGAGATTGGCCACCGCGATCACGTCGTCCAGCCGCGCTGACGTCTGGTCGATGTTTTTCTCCAGCGCGCCGATCATGGC
>JBAQER010000637.1:0-1793 GCA_049286845.1 Bradyrhizobium sp. | reverse complement strand
CAAGGGGGCATCGCTCCCTTGTTCAGATCAAGCCAAGGATTGCTGGGAGTTGACTATGGGGGTATCCTAAACCGTACCGAATCCGAATATCGCCGGAGGCGAGGTGCAAAAGAAAATTGCGGTGCTGGTGCGCGACAGGCAAGACGAGGCGCTCAGGATGTCATTGGGCCTGATTCTCGTTGATGACGTGGTTGACGTCTACGTGCTCGACAGAAAGCTGCAGGCGACCGGGGAAGCCGCCCTGCATCTCGAGACCCTGAAGGAAATGGACATACAGGTGCGCACGAACTGCCGAGAAAACGAAGGCATGGAGTATCTGCCTAGCGAGGACATCGCGCGGAGCCTGCCTCAGTACGACCATATTCTCGCGTATTAGCCAGACCGACTCGAAAGGAGAGGGCCGTGAAGCTCGGGATGCTGATCAATACGGCGAAGCACCTGGACCAGATCGTCGGGATTTGCCGCGCCGCATTGGCGAAGAACCATCAGGTCGTCATTTTCGCGATGGACGAGGGCACGCGGCTGCTGGAAAACGACGCCTTCGTCGCGCTCGCCGAGCTCGATGGCGTGTCGATGAGCCTGTGCGATCACAGCGCCAAGATCTGCGGCGCCAAGACAGAAGGTTTGCCGCCGAAGATCGTCTGCGCCAGCCAGTTGAACAACGCCATGATGAATCACAACGCCGACCGGGTAATCGTGCTCTAGACGGTCTGCGTCGAGCACGCGCTAGCAGGAGGGAGGAGATGGTCAAGCTGCTGTTCCTGTTGAACGACGGGCCGGATGCGTCCTCCGGCGCGTGGATCCAAGCGCTGTCGCGGGATTCCCAGGTCGAGGTGATCGACCTCGCGCGCGCTGAAGTGCCCTACGACGCGCTCGTGGACAAGATCTTCGCCTGCGACAGGCTGATCTCCTGGTGAGCGCCTCGGCATAGGCCGGGCGCATTCCTGCTCGAGCAGAGCGGGCAGATCGCGGCATGGACCGATCTGCCGCCATTGCCTTTGCTCTACGGCTCATCGACCACCGTTTGTCGCGCCAGTTTATCGGGCCAGAAAATGTTTTTGGGTACGGAGCTATTGTTAAAGTAGACCTGCCGGCGCATTATCCATAGAGGTAATATGGGTATAGGGGAGGCCAATGGAAGGCGTCGGGAAAAACAATCAGTTCTGGGCGTTCCTCATCATCGGTTTTTTTACCCTGCTGACCGTGGTGAGCTACTCCGTCAACGAGTATTACATCTATCTCGGGGCCTATCTGTGGTTCGGCTTCGTCTACGGCATGTGCCTGCAGTACGGCCGGTTCTGCTTCTCCTCCGCGTTTCGCGACCTGTTCGCGGTGGGCGTGCCGCGCATGGCGGTGGGCATCATGATCGCTATGGTGCTGTTCGGCTCGGTTTCGGCCTTCGTCACCGCCACCGGAAACAGCACTTACCATGCTGCGCCCTACGGTTGGCATGCGGTCATTGCGGGCTTGGTTTTCGGGGTGGGCATGGTGCTCACCGGCGGTTGCGCCTCCGGCTCCCTGTACAAGGCCGGCGAGGGCAACGTGACCGCAATGCTGGTGTTCGTGTCGATCAGCACGTCCTTGGCGATTTTCGTCGATATCGGCGGCTGGCTGAACGCGCTGGTGCCGAACTCATGGCATGAATCTGCGCTGTCCAAGGGGTTGCCGGCGGAAATCAAGGTCGGCGACGGCTGGCTGGATCAGTATCTCGCCGGCCATGTCTGGAACCAGCCGATCCTGACTTACAGCGAATGGCGGGGATTGACGGATCCGTGGGTCTCCGCCAACGTCGG
>JBAQER010000636.1:0-1912 GCA_049286845.1 Bradyrhizobium sp. | reverse complement strand
GAATGATCTCGATCTTCGGAGGCGGCGTCATCTGGTTCATGTGGAAGCCTCGGCAAGCTTGCGCAGCGTCTCGCCGTCATGGCGGCGCGCGAATGTCAGGAAGGTTTCATCGGGTGAGGCGCGATGCGCGAGATAAGCCTTCAACAGCTTCTCGACCGTCTTCGGCGCATCCTCCGCCTTGAGGTCGTGATAGATCTCCCGCCCGACATCGGCATTCGGGCCGAACCCGCCGCCTGCGAACAAATGATAGCCCTCGACGGTGTCGTCCTCCTCGCCCACCGGCACCTTGGCGGCGATCAGGCCGATATCGCTGATGTAATGCTGCGCGCAGGAATGGTGGCAGCCGGTGAGATGGATGTTGAGCGGGGTATCGAGTTTGACCCGCGGTTCGCACCAGTCGCCGATCGCAGCCGCATGCCGCTTGGTGTCGGACGCCGCGAACTTGCAGCCAGCGTTGCCGGTGCAGGCGATCAATCCGGCGCGGATTTGCGAAGCCTCGACCGCCAACCCGATCTTCTTGATCGCGGCGACCGCGAGTTCGACGTTGTCGTCGTGCACACCTGGGATCAAGAGGTTCTGCCAGACTGTGAGGCGGATATCGCCGTCGCCGAGATCCTGCGCGATTCTGGCAAGGCCCCGCATCTGCTCGCAGGTGACCTTGCCGAGCGGCAAGGCGACGCCGATCCAGTTCAGGCCGGCCTGCCTCTGCTTGTGCATGCCGATATGGGCCATGCGGTCGAAAGCCGAGCGTGGCGCCAACGCCTCCGGCGGCACCCGCGTGAAGGCGTGGCCGAGATTCTCCTCGACCAGCACCAGGAACTTCTCCATGCCGATGCCGTCGATGACGTATTTCAAACGCGCCTTGAGCCGGTTGGTGCGGTCGCCGAGATCGATGAAGACGCGGACGATGGCGTCGGCGACCTTAGTCGCGTCCGCCGGTTTGACGATGATGCCGGTCTCCTTGGCGAAATCCTTGTGACCGGTGATGCCGCCGATTCCGAGCCGGAACCAGATCCCGGGCTCGACGCCGAAACCTTCCCTCACCTCGACAGCAGCGAACGCGATGTCATTGGTGTCCTCGAGTACTGCGATCCTGCCGGCGCCGTCGAATGCGACGTTAAACTTGCGCGGCAGCCCGGTCAGCGAGCGGTCGTTGAGGATGTGGTAGTGCCATTCGCGGGCATATTCGCGGGTGTCCAGTAGTTCCTGCGGATCGATGCCGGCGGTCGGCGTGCCCGTGACGTTGCGGATGTTGTCGGCGCCGGAGCCGCGCGAGCACAGGCCGAGGTCCTGGATGCCCTCGATCAAGGCCACGGCATTCTTCGGCGGTATCTCCCGCACCTGCAGGTTGGCCCGGGTGGTAACGTGGCAGAACGGCCCGCACAGCGGTTCGATCAGGTCGGCCAGTCCTGAAAACTGCCAATGCTTGAGGATGCCGTTCGGGATCCTCAAGCGGCACATGTACGAGTCCTGCGCCGGCGCGACATAGAACAGGCCGTAATAGCGCCAGCGGAAATTATCCGCCGGCGACGGCGGCGCGTTGCTGCGCGCCTGCTCCTTCAGCCGCGAATAGGCATCGAACGGATGCTCCTCGCGCTTGAATTTCTCCGGGTCGGCGAGTTTCTTGCCGGACGCGATGACCTTGTCCTGCGCCTTGATATGCGCGGCGTCGGGTCCGATCGGATTGCTCGTGGTCTTGCCGGCGGCCGCGCCGCCGAGGCCTCGCCCGACCCGGCTGATCTGCAGGCCCGTCGTGAACCCTTCGAGATAGCGCTTCTGCTCGTCGGTAAAGTCGAATGAGAGAGTTTCGATTTTCATGGTGCGCGACGAAACTCCTGCGGCCACGACCGGTGGCGTTCAACGGAAAGGGAATGCGACCCGCTCAAACCAGAGCAAGCGGTCCGCCCAGCTT
>JBAQER010000635.1:0-4130 GCA_049286845.1 Bradyrhizobium sp. | reverse complement strand
GTACCTGAACTCGCCGGAAGACGAGGAAATGGCCAAGGCGGGCTGATCGTCGGTGGCGGGCGCTCGCGCCAGCCGCCGCATTGCCGCTCCCGGCTAGACGCGTTCGATAATGATAGCCGGGGCCATGCCGCCGGCGGCGCACATGGTCACCAGGCCGCGCTTGAGGTCACGCCGCTCCAACTCGTCGAGAATAGTGCCGATCAGGATCGAGCCGGTCGCGCCGATGGGATGACCGAGCGCAATCGATCCGCCGTTGACGTTGACCTTGTCGCGGTCGATTTCGAGATCCCGGATGAACTTCTCGGTCACCACAGCAAAGGCCTCGTTGATTTCGATCAGATCGATGTCATCCAGCGTGAGACCGGCCTTGGCCAGCACCTTGCGCGCCGCCGGGACCGGGGCATTCAGCATCAGGGTGGGCGAATCGCCCATATTGGCCATGGCCACGACGCGCGCGCGGGGTTTCAGTCCGTGCGTCCTGGCGTAGCTCGGCGATGCCAGTAGGATCGCCGCCGAACCGTCGACCACGCCGGATGAATTGCCGGCGTGATGCATGAAATCGATCTCCAGGTCGGGATATTTCTGCAGGATCAGCTTGCGATAGGTCGTGCCCTTGTCGTCGAGCGGGTAGTCCGCGATCGCCGGAAAGGCCGGCTTCAGACCGGCCAGCCCTTCAAGCGTGGTCTGCGGCCTCGGATATTCCTCGCGGTCGAGCGCGAGGCTGCCGTCCTCATGGTAGACGGGAACCAGGCTCTTGCTGAAATGGCCGGCCTTGATGGCAGCGGCGGCCTTCTGCTGGCTCTCGAAGCCGAGCCGGTCGATGTCCTGTCGCGTAATGCCTTCAAGCGTCGCGACAGCGTCGGCGCAGACGCCTTGATGGGATTGCGGATGAATTGCGCGCAGGTGCAGATTGCCGGCATCCATCATCAAGGGGCCTTCGCCGCGGCGGCCTTCCATCGACATCATCTCGGTACCGCCGGCGATTACGAGATCCTCGGAGCCCGACATGATCGAGGCAGCCGCCATGTTGACACTGGTGATGCCGGAGCCGCAGAAGCGATCGAGCGTAACGCCGCTGGTGCGCACATCGTAGCCGGCGTCGAGCGCCGACATCCGGCCGAGATCGCCGCTCTGCGGACCGCGTTGGGAACTGCAGCCCCAGACGATGTCTTCGACATCGGCGGTATCGATCCCGGTGCGGTCGGCGAGCGCCCGCAACACCGTCGCGCCGAGCCGCTGCGGATGAATGCCTGCCAGCGCCCCCTTGCCGGCCTTGCCGATGCCCCGCGGCGTTCTGCATGCGTCGATGATCAGCGCGTCAACCATGGTATTTCCTTCCGTGAAATCGTTGCCGGCATTTGCCGCGGGGCAGGTTTCAAAGTCAATTCGTTCGGCTCGTGCAACGCCGACGTCGTCGGCATGGCTGGTATCGAGATCGTCGTGATCGCGAATATTCCTCAGCCGCGGCGACATCCCGTGCAGCAAGCCCGACTACCGCTTGCGAGTTGGCAGAACGGCATGATTTAATATAATCTGGGCAACCGGTCCAATTATTTACGAAGCGGCAGGTGACGGAGCAGGCAATAGGCGGTAAACGGCGCGCTTTGCCTCAGCACACCGAACAAGGGGAAGAAATGAAAGCCGTCGTGGTCGAGAAGTACGATCTCATCGACAACGTCCCCCTGAAGGAAGTTCCGCTACCTGAGGTGCCGGCCGGCCGGGTGCGCGTCAGAATTCAGGCTGCGAGCGTCGGCTTCGTCGACGGCTTGAAAGTGCAGGGGTTGTATCAGACCAAGGATGCCCTCCCCTTCACGCCTGGAACGGAGTTCGCCGGCGTCGTGGACGAGGTGGCTGCGGACGTTCAGGAATTTGCGCGGGGCGTGCCGGTCATGGGCATCGCGCGGTCGGGCGGGCTGGCGGAATACATATCCGTGCCGGCTGCCGCACTCGAATTCGTGCCGGAAGGGATCGCGCCGGAGGTCGCGGCCTCGTTCCGCGCAAACTATCTGACATCGCTCTATGCACTGAGCGAGCGCGGCGCGCTGCGTGCGGGCGAGTATCTGCTGGTATTGGGGGCGGCCGGCGGCGTCGGGATTGCGGCGGTTCAGATCGGCAAACTGTTGGGCGCCCGCGTCATTGCCGCGGCCTCTACCGAGGAAAAGCGAGAGTTTGCGAGCCGCTACGGCGCTGAGGCGACCGTGGATTATACGCGGGCGGCTTGGCGCGACACCCTGAAGGTTCTGACCGATGGCCACGGTGCGGATGTGATCTTCGATCCGGTTGGCGGCGAGGTCTCCCTGCAGGCATTCCGCTCGATCGCATGGAACGGGCGTCATCTCGTTATCGGCTTTGCCGCCGGCAGTATTCCGGAATTGCCTTTCAACTTGCCGCTCCTGAAGGGCGGCGCGCTGTTGGGCGTCGATCTGGCACAAATTCCCCGGCGCGAGCCGGAGGCGCAGAAGCGCGTGATGTCCCAGCTGTTCACCTGGCTCACGGAGAGGAAACTCGAACCCGTCGTCGGCAAGATATTCGCGTTCGAGGATTTCCGGGATGCATTCAGGACCATGCAGAGCCGTTCGGCGCTTGGGAAGATGGTCGTCAGGATCAGCTAGCGAGCGCTTGCGAGGTTCGCAGAAAAAGACAGGAGCAGTTGCCGCAAATAAACAAAAAAATAGCGAACGCCGCCGCCGCATGCACAAGCGCACGGTCGAATGCGGCGGCTATTTGCGCGACGACGGGCTCTGGGAAGTCGAAGCGAGGCAGAAGATCGGCCCGGAAACCTGCACTCATTTGTCGGAACTGCTTGGCCTGGCGGTGACGGCACTGTTTCAGACAATGTCTTACGGCAAGACGCCGGAGGGCGGCGGTTCGCTGGACAATCAGCGCAGTTCGACCGAGCAGCCGTTCTTCATCGGCGGCCTGGCGAACCGATGGATCCATTGTCGCCGAGATGTTTCCGCAATTCGTGACCAAGCATCCTATCGGCCACCCGCTTAAAGCAGCCTACCGTCGGGTCCAAAAAACGGATGGGGCCCGTCGAAAATCCCGATCGGGACCTGATGCGTGACCACGCTGCCAAAGCCCTCGCCCGGAAACCAGCTGTGGAGATGAAACGCTGGCGGCTCGACCTTGAATGACGGCTCCCTCAGCTGTGCCAGATCGAGATCCACCGCGTGATTGGGCGCAGGACAGATCGTGGTCGGAACCCCGGCGAACGTCGTCAGGGTCGCCCGGTGAACGTGCCCCGTGGCGATCAGCTGCACACGTGGATGGCGTCTGACGACAGGCGCGAGTTCTCCGGCATTGGCGAGGTTCTGCCGGTCCATATGCCAGATGCCGGCATTGAACGGCGGATGGTGCAGGAACAGCAGCGCGGGCCGGTTGCCCGAGGATGCCAAGGTTGCCTCAAGCCATTGCAAGGTCGGCGCATCGAGCTCGCCATGCGGCTTGCCGTGCACGCTGGAATCCAGCAGCACGAGATCGAGCCCTCCGACTTCAACCCGCTGATTGAGCGCTCCCTTCGAAGAGGCGTAACCTTGCGGAAGCGCAGCGCGCATCATCTCGCGCAAGTCGTGATTGCCGGGAATGCTGACAAAAGGAAGTTCGAGCGGTGCCAGCAAGCGCTTGAGGTAGTCATATTCCTCAACCGTCGGCGTATCGGCAAGGTCGCCTGAAATCACCACGAGGTCTGGCCTCGGCCTGAATTCATTCAAGGCGGCCACGCAGCGCTCCAGCGCCACTGCCGTATCGACGCGGCCATAAGCCAGCCGGCCCGGTGGCTTGATATGCAGATCGGAAATCTGCGCGATAAGAACGGGTTTCTGGGGCATCGGCTTTGTCTTCAATTTTCGAGCGGCAACAGGCGGACGGCCTCCGGTGCGATCAAGAGCCCAATCCGTTCGCCGGCCTGGGCCCCGATGGTGTTCGGCGCATCGACGGTGAGCAATCTATCGGACGCCCCGCTGACCACCATGCGTTGCCGATCGCCAATGAAGCTGACGCTGTCGATGGTCCCAGAGAGCGGCGCCGCTCCCTCCTCGACGACCCGGATCGTCTCGGGGCGAAACATGGCGACCGCGGCCGCGTGGCGTGCGTCCCCGCCGATCGGCGGTCGCCCGCCCGGCCGCACA
>JBAQER010000634.1:0-3476 GCA_049286845.1 Bradyrhizobium sp. | reverse complement strand
ACCGTAGCCAGAGGCAAGATGGCGGTCGCGATCGACGACGAAGGCAAGACTCGCATGCGGCACATCTACACCGCCTCGGCGCCCATTGCCGGAAAAGCGTTGAGAATTTCCCACCCCCTTGGGGAACACGGAATCTCCCGGCATGTCGGCGATCCCGTTACGGCGGATGAAACGGTGGTTGCTGTCATGCAGCCTCACGCAGTCTGGACCATGATGATTTGGCTCCTATGGAGGATTGATTATGCGACAGCACGCCAACACAACACGGCCCTAACCTATCGCACATACATCATCCCGATGGCGTTTCTCGCCGCAACTTTGGGTGCATTTTCAATCGCCATCAGTGCTTGGGCTGTACCCGCCTCTGCTGCAGAGCTCCAGCAAGAGCGCGTGCTGCTGGCGATGATGGATGAGATGGGTAAAATGAGCAAGGGCGGTGGGATGGGCGGCACAGCCGGCGGTCAACCCGGCGCCCAAATGGGCGGCGCCACAGGCGGGATGAGTGGCACGAACAGCGGCGGCGTGGGCGGAATGGACAGCATGTGCTGCATGGGTGCGATGGGAAAGGCGCCCGGCGCAGGTAGCGCCATGGCGATGCCCTCGGCTCTCCCGGGCTTTGCCGGCGCGTCACACCTGTACCACGTCGGCGCCAGCGGCTTCTTCCTCGATTATGCCAACAAAATCGGCTTAAGCGTCGAACAGACAACGGCATTGAATGGAATCAAGCAACGTTCCTTGCTTGAGCAATCCGCCGCGCAGCGAAAAAACGACGAGGCCGAGCAGGCGCTTTGGATCCTCACCGCGGCCGACCAGCCCGATGCCGCCGCAATCGAAGCCAAGGTGCGGGAGATCGAGAAGATCAAATCCGACGCGCGACTCGTTTTTGCCCGCGCGGTCGGCGAAGCGGCCAAGGTACTAAATGCGGAGCAGCAAAAGATGGTCCTTGGCATGGCCCCGATGCCGGCCACCGCTCCTATGAAGACCATGGCGAAATAATACACAGCCTTTCTCTCATCGTTTCACCTGCAAGTCGTCGCAGACTGACGACTTGGGCCCCACTCCGCCCCGCCGTTGCTTCCCAATCCGAGCGGGACGATGAGTCGTTCCATCGAAGCCAAATCATCAATTCTAATTCACTTGCAGTTGCCGGCTCTGCCCGCCGTTTGATCGCCAGACGCGGTTTGACCGCCAAGCGCAGTCTGGCCGCCGGGCGGACAGGGCGGAGTGCCCCTTTCGGTCCGCATCATTTCCTGTCTCATATCCTGCATCTGGCGGCCGCGCTCCATGCCCTGGGCCGGCATGCCTGTTGCACCAGAGGTCGGCGTTCGTTGAGTGGTGGGTGACGTAGACGGCTGGGCTTGCGTCGGAGCCGCCGTCACGACCAGTATCGCTGCAACGGAAACAGCAGCAGTGAGGGTTCTAGTCGGAGTGAGAAACCTGTTTTTCGTCATCATCGACTTCCTCCAATTCATATGGCTCGACCGAGACCAGGACTTCAGCTCGCGCTTCTCGTGCCTACAAACGTCATGAACGACTGCCGGCCCTGCGCTCCGAAAAGAACAACTTCGTACTTCCGGAGCGCGCCGCCCTCCATTCCCGGCGATCCCGTAGGCATACCCGGAACAGCCAATCCAACGGCGATTGGCCGTTTCTCCAACAATCGCTGCACGGCTGACGCGGGCACGTGTCCTTCGATAACGTAACCCGCTATTTCGGCGGTGTGACATGCGGTGAGGTCGGCCGGCACTCCGAGCCGTTTCCGGACGACTTCAAGGTCAGCAGTCTCCTCAACCGTGACGACGAAGCCCGCGGCTCTAAGATGCTGCACCCAACCTGCGCAGCATCCGCAATTCGGGTCCTTGTGAACTAGAACGTTTGGAGTTTGAGCGAACGCAGGAAATGTTGGAACGGCCAATGCCGCGGCGGCTATCCCAAGAGCGCTTCGCCGCGTGAGGCCGCGAGAATGTTCAACCGGTGGGGTTTCCATCATTTGGCTCCTGGCTTCGCCAAACACTAATCCGACTAGCTCTGGCTTCGAATGCACATTCATCCAACGCTCGATATCCGCCTTCGCGGACAGTGATCGTCCATTCAAGCTGCACTGGTATTTGGTCCGTTGGGCGGCACTTGCACCGCAATCGGTCTGGCAATTGCCAGGACGCCCTTCAATCCGTTGCCGAAACGGGCGATTGTTTCGCGGTGATTTCGCAGTTCACTGTACGGCAAATAGCGAAGGTTAAGTTCGGATACGCGCGAGAAGGCCGGCCGGGCGAATTGTGCCCGGACTTCGCCTTCCCGATCGTCCGGAGCGACAAGGAAGAAATTCCGCCCTGCCGCTCCATCGATGCCCAGCGCCAGATCGAGCATCCGAACGATACCGGAATAGATGCTGGTCGTGTGCTCCACCTCGAAGGCGGCAGCCACGTCGCCACTTTGATCGATCCAGAGCACGTCAATCAGCCGGATCGCGTCCGCTGCGCCGGCTCTGGCCAGATCGTCGGGCAGACGGTCGAGGCACCCATCCGCCAACCGGCCGTCTTTGTAGGACCGCGCTCCGTCGTTCGAGGCGATCCAAACTTGAAAGCCCAGCGCGATCCCTAAATCCCGCAGCCACCCCTGGACCTCGGTATGGGTGTGGTCTGCCTCGCGGGCCGCCGCCGCGGCTTTCATGGACGTTGCGGATTCCGCGCGTACCTGATCGAGATCGGACCTCCATCGCTCGACCGAAATTGCATTTTCGCGCTCCGGAAGAGGGTAACGTCCGGTGCCCACCTCGAACAGGAATGCCGCCACGGCTCCGAGATCGTTCGAGAGCAGGCTGCGGTGCTGGGAATTCAGCGACAGAATCCCCTGGCGCATAGCGAGGTAATGCTCCCACCGACCCAGTTTAACTTCCGCGCTTGTCAGGGTGTTGTACCCCCGCACGATGGCCGTGTTGAAGGGCGGAGCAATCGTCGGATGCAGGAAGTAAAGGAGATTGGCGGCGGCAGGACCAAGCCCCTTGATCGTCGCGCGATCCAACATCTGAATTGCCTCGATTACGTGTTCTTCGGTGCTACAGCAAAGGCACGTATCCAGAAACTTTCCGAAAGCGACCTGGTTCGGGCGGTTCTCGTAGATGTCAGGGATACGCAGCTTGGGCTTCCACATGAACGCGTGGTCGGCCCCCTTAAAGACCTGCCGCTGTTCGGCGATCGAGTCGAGCACCGTTTCAAGCGAGGAGCCTCGGTAGGCATTTCCGAACGTGTCGGCCTTGATTTCCTCGATCACTTCTTGGAGCCCGCGTCTGATCGAGCGAAAGTTCTTAATTCGGGCCTCCCACAAAAACCACGTCCGGTACGTCCCGGCTTCGTCTTCCCTCCAATGCCGTATGAGGTCTCCGACCCACGCCTGCTCCATTCGCGATGCCACCCATGCCTAATTTCGCAGAAAGCCTGAGGCTTTTCGGCCTCGAACCCGAAGCTCCATTAATCCTT
>JBAQER010000633.1:0-12157 GCA_049286845.1 Bradyrhizobium sp. | reverse complement strand
GCACGATCGGCGGATCGTCCTTGCGCAGCGTGGTCGCCGAGGTCGTCGGCAACAGCCGCGCCACCGGCCCGAGCCGCCCCTGTTTTGCCAGCCTGTCCTGCACGACGGCAAGTTTGTTCATGACGGCGGCATCCTGTTCCTTGGTCCAGGAGCCGACGGTGTCTTCGTCGTGATAGCAGAGGATGGCGTAGAGCATGCGAGAGGTCCCGGTTTGATTGGAAGACGAGTGAGTGCCGAGGTTTCCGACAGGATAGCGGATTTATTTTGCAGAGCCACCACGAGCCGGTAAGGTCGCCGGAGATTTCCGCCAGCCTGGGACAAAAAAATCCGATGAACAAAGGCGCGCTCGCCCTGCTGATACACGGCGGCACCGAAAACTGGTCGCCGCAACGATGGAAGGGCCGCTTCGACGATGTCTGCGGCGACCGGCGGGTGCTGCTGCTGCCCGATGCGGCGTTCGATCCGGCCGATGTTCACTATGCGGCTGTCTGGAAGCCGGCTCCGGGCGAGCTCGCGGCGTTTCCGAACCTGCGCGTCATTTTCAACCTGGGCGCGGGCGTCGATGCGCTGATGGCCGATTCGAGCCTGCCGCAAGTGCCGCTGGTTCGCGTGGCGGTCGGCGACCTCACCCAGCGCATGACGGAATATGTCAGCCTTCACGTGCTGATGCATCACCGGCAGGAGCTTTATCTGCGGGCCAGCCAGCGCGAAAAGCGCTGGCAGCCGAAATTTCAATGGCCGGCGAGCGCGGTTTCGGTCGGCGTCATGGGCCTCGGCACGCTCGGAGCCGACGCCGCCGAAGTGCTGAAGCGGATCGGCTTCCCCGTGGCGGGCTGGAGCCGAAGCGCCCGACGGATCGAGGGCATCGAATGCTTCCACGGGCAAGCGCAGCTCGCGCCGTTTCTCGCACGAACCGATATTCTGGTCTGCCTGCTGCCGCTGACGCCGGACACGCGGCAGATCCTGAATCGCGGATTGTTCGCACAACTCAACCACAACGGCCCGCTCGGTGCGCCGGTCCTGATCAACGCCGGGCGCGGCGGATTGCAGAATGAAGCCGACATTCTTTCATGTCTCGACGACGGCACGCTCGGCGCCGCGTCGCTGGACGTCTTCGCCCATGAGCCGCTGCCGGCGGACAGTCCGTTCTGGACCCATCCCAGGGTGGTGCTGACGCCGCACAACGCAGCCGATACCGATCCCGACGAGATCTCCAAATATGTCGCGCGCCAGATCGAACGATTTGAGGCCGGCGCCGCGCTGGACAACGTCGTCGATCCGGCGCGGGGGTATTAGGACGCGATAGCTTTGAGTTGATTTGGCTCGCCTCTCCCCGCAAGCGGGCGAGGGAGAAGTCCGCCGCTTCAACCTAAACTCATCACACCACTAACAATCCGCGGAGCTATGGTTCGGCCGCACCTCATCGCCCGGCTTGCGTCGCCCGATGCAGGACGCCGCCAAGCCAGCAACAAGGCAAGCCGCTGAGGTCGAGCACGACCGGGTACCAGAGCGGACCGAGCTCCGTACTGGCGGCGGCAACGATGCCGGCCGTCCCTGGGATGAGCCCGATCAGTCCCAGGATGACCGCATGACGCATCGGCGCACTGGGCGCGAGCGATGCAGCGATGTAGCCGCCGGCCACGGTGTAGACGATCCGGTACGACAGCGCCAAAAGCAGCAGCCCTGTATCGTTCATCGGTTCGCCCCAGGGCGGATAAACCTCGAGCATATGCAGCACCTGATCGGTGCCAAGCGAGAGCACGACCACCGCGACGAAGCCCAGCAGGATTGCCGCCGCGCTGCGCCACCGCCGGCGCGGCGGCGTGGCGACGATCCCGCGATCGCGTAAGGTGGTACCCTTCAATTGTTCGGTGGACACTCTGAGCTCCTGTGCTGAAATCACAGCACCATGACGAACGGGACAGTCAGGAACCGACAGGCTTCTGGGAATTTTTTTGCCCCGAACGCCGCAGGCTGGCGGCTACTCGATGACGATGCGCGGCGCGGGACGGCTCGCCGCGCCGGACGCGATCGCCGACCAGATGGTGCGGGCGATCTCGACGAAGTGCCTGGCATGGACGCCGTCGGGCTCGGTCGCGACAACCGGGCGGCCCTCGTCGGAAGTCTCGCGGATCTTGATGTCGAGCGGGATCTCGCCGAGATAGGGAATGCCGCGGCGTTCGGCCTCGAGCCGCGCGCCGCCGTGGCCAAAGATCGGCGTCACATGGCTGCAGGTCGGGCAGCAGAAGCTCGACATGTTCTCGATCACGCCCAGGATCGGGATGTTCACCTTCTGGAACATCGCGATGCCGCGCCGCGCGTCGATCAGCGCGAGGTCCTGCGGCGTCGAGACGATCACCGCGCCCGACAGCGGCACCTGCTGCGCTATTGTGAGCTGCGCATCGCCGGTGCCGGGCGGCAGGTCGACCACCAGGACATCGAGGTCGCCCCACGCCACTTCGCGCAGCATCTGCGTGATCGCCGAGATCACCATCGCGCCGCGCCAGATCATGGCGTTATCTTCCTCGACCAGAAAGCCGATCGACATCACCTTGACGCCGAACCGCTCCATCGGCTCCAGCATGCGCGGGCCGATCTGGCGCGGCTTGCCGCGCAGGCCGAACAGTTTTGGTTGCGACGGACCGTAGATGTCGGCGTCGAGGATGCCGACCTTCAACCCCATCGCGGCGAAGCCGAGCGCGAGGTTGCAGGAGGTGGTCGACTTGCCGACGCCGCCCTTCCCTGACGCGACCGCGATGACGTGCTTGACGCCGGGAATGCCTGCGGCCTTCGAGGTCGCACGGGCCTGCATGGTGGGCTGGGTGGCGGACACGATCTATTCCTTACGAATCCAGCGGATCGCCCTTCTTGGCATCGCGCGCGCGCAAATAATCTTCCGTGGTCATGACCGGCGGGCGCTGCGGCGCTGCATGCGGATCGAAACTCTCGTTGACCACGGCTTCGACCCGGCAATCCGCGCACATCTTGATGACGTCGAGACGCCGGGCGTTGGCGCCCTGGAACATCCAGTGCTTGTCGCCGAGCTTGGCGAGCACGCGGTCGATCGAGCTTTTGGTGCCGAACGGCTTGCCGCAGGCGATGCAGTTGAAGGGCTCTTCTTCCTTCAGCACGGTCAGCGGCGCGTTCCAGGCCTTGAAATCGAGCCGCGGCTCCAGCGTGATGACCTTCTCGGGACAGGTCGATTCGCACAGCCCGCATTGCACGCAGAGGCTTTCGGTGAAGCGCAGCATGGCGCGATCGGGATTGTCGGACAGCGCGTGCGTCGGGCAGGCGGTGACGCAGGCATGACAAAGCGTGCAGCCCTCGACATTGAGCTTCACGCCGCCGAACGGCGCGCCCGCTTGTAGCGGCACGACGTCGACCGGCGCGGGTGCTGCGAGATGCAGTTCGCGGAAAATGGTCTCCAGCACGCCGCGCTTGGCGCCGCGCGGAACGAAGCCGGCGGGCTTCTGCGTCGCGACGCCGGCAGGCGCCGCATCGAGAAGGCTGCGCAACTGGTCGGGATCGTCGGTTTCCAGGATGCGCACCAGGCCGGCGCCGAAGCCGAGCGCCGATATGACGGCATCCGACGTCTCGACCGCGCGGCGCAGCGCCGCAATGTCGTGTTTGGGTCGGGCGCGCGTCACCACCGCGGCGCCGCTGCCGCCATAGGCAAAGACGGCGGCGATATTCTCCGGCCCGAGCTGTGTCACTTCGTTGAGGCGGACCGGAAGCACGTTGGCCGGCAGGCCGGCGCCGAACCGCGCCAGCGCGTCGATGATGTCCTCGCCGTGGTCGCCGTCGTGGAACAGCACGATGGCGTCGCTGCCGCCGGCCTTGCGATAGGTCTGCAGCAGCGTGCGCAACCGCCGCATCAGCGCATCCGCGCCCGGCAGCGAATAGGATGCCGCGCCGGTCGGGCAAACGGAGGCACAGGAGCCGCAGCCGGCACAGACATTGGCGTCGATGGTGACCGAATTGCCATCAGGCATGATTGCACCGGTCGGACAGAGATCAAGACAGCGCGTGCAGCCGGTAATGCCGGAGCGCGAATGGGCGCAGAGCGACGCTTCGAAATGAACGAAGCGCGGCTTGTCAAAGGTGCCGACCAGGCCGCCGGCATCGGCAATCGCGCGTTCGACCGCGGCGCGGTCGCGCGGATCGGCGCGCAGGTAACCAGGGCGCAATTCATGCGCGGGAAACAGCGGCGCACCGCCGGAAAGGTCGAGGACCAGGTCGCAGGTCGAGGTGGCGCCGTCGCGCGAAGGCCCGAACACGAGCTTGGCGCGCGACGACGGCGATGGCAGCGCATAATCGTCGATATCAAGCTCGAAGGCGCCGAGATATCCGCGGGCGTTGCGGATGGTGCCCTTGAACACCGGGAACTCGTTGGTCCGGCGCGGCGTCACGTCGCCGGGTTTGGTCAGCAGCACGGTGATGTCGAGACGGTCGGCGAGCCGCTGGGCGGCCTCGAGGGCGACCTCGTCGCGGCCATAGATCAGCGCGACGCCGCTGCTCTCCAGCGTCACCAGCGAGATCGGCGGCATGTCCTCGCCCGCCGCCGCGATCAGCGCTGCGGCCTTCGGGCCGGCCGCGGCGGCGTCCTTCGACCAGCCGCCGGTTTCGCGGATGTTGACGAAGGTAAGTTGCTCCTGCGGTAAACTTTCCGCGACTTCGCGAAACAGCGGCGCTTCCTGGGTGCAGGCGACGGTGACCGGTGCGCCGCCGGCAAGCGCTTGCTTGAAGCGGTCGAGTTCGAGGCCGCAGAGCTGGTTCGCCTGCGTGATCCTGCCGCCGCAGCCGCGTCCGATTGCCGCCGCATCGAGCGGCATGGTCTTCTCGCAGCTGCAGATCAGGAGATGGAACGATGCCTCACTCATTATGACTTGTCCTGAACCGGCGCTCCCGCGCGGTTGCCTAGCTCTACGGTTCCGCGGTACCTGCTGGAGCGATGTTCTGCAAGGCCAGGATCAGCAGCGCCAAGAGCGCTCGCGTCACCGCCTTGACCGGGATAGCATACACCGGCCGAATGCAAAGCCGTTAAGGATGAGTTTCCGATGATGCCGCGTCCTGCCGAGGTAACGCAGACACTCGATCTGCCCCCCGGCTATACTTTGGTCGCACTGCGCGAACTCGGCGACGCGTTCGCTCACGGATGCGCGATTGCGCCGGAGGCCGGCGCCGGGACGCTGGTCTGGGTGCGACGCTACGACCTGGTCGAATTCGCCGTGGTGCTCGAACCCGACGAACCGCTGGTATCGGCGCGCCGGGCGTTCTTTGCCGGCATGAATGCCGTCGCGGACGCCATCGCAGCCCATTGCCCGCCGGAACGGGAGGTGAATTTCGACTGGCCCGACGCGATCCGGTTCGATGGCGGGCTGTTGGGCGGCGCGCGGCTCGGCATCCCTGCGGATTGCGCCGAGGACGACATCCCGGCCTGGCTGGTGTTCGGCGTCATCCTGCGTGCGGCCGACATGGCCCATGTCGAAGAGGCGCAGGCCGCATCCGGCGTTTCGCTGTTGAGCGAGGGCTTCGAAATGGTCGACACCGACGCGATCATCGGGAGCTTCGCCCGTCATCTGATGACCGCGTTCGACCGCTGGAACGAGCGCGGCTTCGAAGCGATCGCGCGGGACTATCTGGCGCGGCTCCCGAAGCGCAAGGCCGGCGAACGCCGTGCGATCGACGCTAACGGCGATCTCCTGGTCAGCCTGCCTGCCGGGAGCGGGCCGCCCGGCCGGAACAGCCTCGTGGATGCGCTGGCGCGAGCCGATTGGTATGACCGCGAGGCGCGCGGTCCGAAATTCGGATGAGGCGGAGATGTTGAAACTGCCGCGAACCATCAGGTTGGACCCGTCGGATACGTTCGTGTTCGAACGCGCGGCGGAACCGGGCGAATGGGCGGTCTCCGGCGCATTCGTGTTCTGGAACCGGGACCCGGCCGTGCTTGACCAGAAGCAGCGCGTGGCGCTGCGTTCGGGGTTCCTCGGCATCGACAGCCTGGGCTGGTCGACGCTCGCGATCGTGACCGAGGCGAGCGAAGCCGAGCGCCAGGCGATGGTCGAGCGCCTCGCGGGGCAGCTGCTGGAGAAATTCGGCGCGCCGGATTTGGAGGCCGCGCGGCTTGCCGCCGAGGAAGAGGTCGCGTTCGCGGCCTCGCTGTGCGATCACGCTCCGCAGACCCTGCTCGGGGTGCAGCGCAGCGTCGAGGACGGTGAAATCCGCGAGCGCTTTCGCACGCTGCGGCCGCGCGAGACGGCAGCGGGTGCCGATTCCTTGCACACCCATGCCAGCGCCTTTACCTTTCATGAGGTGGAAGGCGACGACGAACCTGCCGAACAGGTCGACCTCAAGGGAATGATCGGGACAGACCGCATGACGAGGGATCGCAGATGAGAGAGTTCTGGGTCGCCTCGGGCCATCACCTGACCCGCCGCGGCGACCACGGCGGGCTCGTGGCGACGCCCGAACTGATCATGGCCTATTTTGCGCGGCCCGAACTGATGCCGCCGGATGATGCCTGCGACGCCGAACGCGATCTGCATGCAAGCCTGCTGGCCGATCCGCTGCGCCCGGTGACAAGAGCCGATATCGCAGCGCTCGCCGACGCCGACGCGCGCGAGAACTGGACCTTCATGATGAATTTTCGCGATCGGCTTATCGCAGCACATTCGCTCGAAGCCATGTATCTGGCGCTGGCCCGCAAGGGCGCCGGCGACCTGCCGCCGATCTTCCTGTCCCAGCTCTGCCATCTGATATTGCGCAACGGGCTCGAGGGCTGCGACGATCCCTACACGCTGCGCGCGGCCGAATTGTTCTACCGCAGCCAGCTCGCCACCGTGCACGAGGACACGCTGCTGTTGGCCGATGCCGAGGTCGTCGAGGCGCAGCAACAGGCCCAGCACGACCTGCACGCGTCGCCGCTCACGGCCATGCTGCAACCGCAGGCCTTCGGCGAGATGGACGTGATGGACGACGACAACGCATGGACCTACTGGTCTCGTTCGGACGCCCATGCGATGGCGATGAACATCGGCGGCAATCCGAAGGCGCGCGCCGGGCTGTGCCGGGTGATCGAACGCTGGATCGCCCATCTGCTCGGCATTGCCGTCAAGGTCGAGACCGTGGCCTCGATCGAGGACCGCGACTGGCGCTGGTTCATCGGGCTGGACAGCGAAGGCACGCGCATCGGCAACGCCTTGTGGAACGACGCCGCACTGGACGGCAACGCCGCCGAGCGCATCGTCGCCTTGATGCGCTTGGAGATCGAGGACACGCGGCTGGTCGACGAGCGTGTCGGCAACAAGCCGGTCTATCTCATCCTGGCTGCGGGCGCGGACAAGGTGGTGCGCCTGAAGCCGCAGAATCTGGTCGCCGGGCTGCCGCTGGCGGCGACGGCAAATGTGGCATGACCGGCCGCAGGACGGAGGATCGACCATGGCGATGACCGAGGCGTTCCGCGAAGTCGGCGTGGTGCTGCGCCGCCGGCCGGTCGACAATCCCTGGATCGATCATCTGTGGTCGCCGGCGATGATTCTCGACGAAGTGCCGGCCACCGCGCCATGGACCGTGCTGTCCAGCGAGCCCGATGCTACGATTTATTACGCGGGCCCGGCCAGCATCGAGCTGTTCAGTTCGGACACCGCCAATTATCGCGACAATCTCGCCGACGGCGAGCCGCGCATCTGGGTCGCGCTGCGGCGCCAGGACGGTGGATCCGAACTCGAACTGACCAAGGTCACGGCCGACCCGACCGAGGGTGAAGCGATGTTCGAGAGCGGCTGCGACGTGATCGGCACCGTTCCGATGCCGCCGGAGATCGCCGCGTGGATCGCCGCCTTTGTCGATGAGTTCCATGTCGAACGCGTGTTCCACAAGCGCAAGCGGGATCGCGCGCCGGACGACCGCCGGGGCATGCCGAATGGTGCACCGGATGAAGGAAAGCGCCGAACATGAGCGGTTCCGACCAGGGCGACGACAAGGGCTTCCTGGCGCGGTGGTCGCAACGCAAGCAGGAAGCCAGGCAGCCGGAGCCGAAGCCGGAAGCGCCGGTCGCCGACGCCCGACAGCCGCCGGAGCCGGTCGCCGAAAAAGATGCCGCGCCGGAATTCGATCTCTCCAGCCTGCCGAAGCTCGAGGAAATGACCGGAACGACCGACATCACCGGCTTTCTTCGCAAGGGCGTCCCCGAACATCTGCGCAATGCGGCGCTGCGGAAATCCTGGGCGCTGGACCCCGCGATCCGCAATTACGTCAATCCTGCGCTCGAATATGCCTATGACTGGAACACGCCGGGCGGCGTGCCGGGCTCGGGCGAACTCGGCGCGGGCATGGATGTCGCGCGGATGGTTTCGCAGATCATGGGCAGCGGCGAGCCGGCAGCCGCCCCGTCGATACCGGCCGCCGAGTCGGGCAATGCGGCGACGAGCCCCGCGCCGGCTCCCGAGCATCATGCGACGCGCCAAACGGAGCCGGATCTGCCGACCGAGACGTTAAGGTTGGGCGACGAAGTGGCTGCGGTGAGTTCGTCCAACGTCGACGACGGGGATAACGAAACCGGGCGAACGCCGGAAGCCGAAGCGAGTAACTTTGCTGCACCGCAACAACCGGTGCGACGCCATGGCACTGCAAAACCGATTGTTTAGACAAAAGTTTTTGCCGACATAGGCAAAGCCTATGTTACAAATTTCGAATTGGAATAATTCCAATTCCAAAGTGTATGCCCGATTAAGAGGCACGGTGGGCGGGGGGAGAAATCGGTTGCACCATGCGTGACGCCGGTCTGGAACAAGCAATCAGGGCAGCAGGTGGTGTCGCGTCGCTGGCGCGAGGCATCGGCATTGCGCAGCCGTCGGTTTCCGCGTGGTCCCGGATTCCCGCGGAACGGGTTCTCGCCGTCGAAGCGCTGACCCGGGTGCATCGCTACATCCTTCGCCCCGATCTCTACGGACCATCCGAGGATCAGGTGAAATCGAAATCCGAAGTCGACGAAATCGATCAGCTGCGCGCCGCCGAATACGGCCTGTTGTCGTTGCTGCTCGGCAAGGCGCCGGACGCAGACACGCTGAAGCGCGTCGCGACGCTGAAGGGCGACGCGTCCGAACTCGGCATGGCGCATATCGAACTCGCAAGCCTTGCGGCGGCAACCGACGACCGCGCCGTCAGCAAGGAATTCTTCGACCTGTTCGTCGGGCTCGGCCGCGGCGAGCTGCTGCCCTATGCCTCCTATTATCTGACCGGCTTCCTGCACGAGCGCCCGCTGGCGCGGGTACGCGAGGATCTGGATGCGCTCGGGATCGAGCGCGCAGGCATCTCGCGGGAGCCGGAAGATCACATCGCGATCCTGCTCGAGGTGATGTCGGGGCTGGCGCGCGGCGAGTTCGAGGCCGACTTCAGCGAACAGTCGCGCTTCTTCGAGCGCCATCTCAAGCCGTGGGCGGCGCGGATGTTTGCCGACATCGAAATGTCGCAGTCAGCCCGCTTCTACCGTGCCGTCGGCCGAGTCGGCCGTATCTTCATGGAACTGGAATCCGAGGCCTTCACGCTGTCCGAGTGACGGCGAAGGCAAGCCGAAGGAGGAGATCGCTATGAGCAAGCCATCCGACAGCAAGGCGCCCCGCAAAGGCCCCTCGCAGGCTGCGGCAGCCGTGAACCGGCGCCGCTTCTTCCTGATGGGCGGATCGGCGGTCGCAGCCGCAGCGGTGATGCCGCTTTCGAGCGAAGAGGCAGCGGCGGACGAGTCGCAGGCCGAGCGCGTCAAGGCCCGCTACAAGGAAACCGATCACGTCAAGAACTACTACCGCGTCAACCGCTATTGATGGGACCACGCACATGTTGATCAAGCGAAGAGATGGATCCGCAAACAGGGCGCGTTTGCAGGGTATCGCCGCCGGCCTGGCTTCGGGCGTTCTCGACCGCCGCACGTTCCTGCGCCGGTCGGGCCTCGCCGCAGGCGCCGGTGCCGCGCTCGGCCTGATGCCGCTCGGCTCGGTGCGCAAGGCGCAGGCCGGTCCGCAGATCGTGGGCGCACCGACCGAACTCAAGAAGAACATCTGCACGCATTGCTCGGTCGGCTGCACCGTGATTGCCGAAGTCCAGAACGGCGTCTGGGTCGGCCAGGAGCCGGCCTGGGACAGCCCGATCAATCGCGGGTCGCATTGCGCCAAGGGCGCGGCAGTGCGCGAGCTCGTGCACGGCGACCGCCGCCTGAAATATCCGATGAAGCTGGTCAACGGCGAATGGCAGAAAGTGTCGTGGGACCTGGCCATCAACGAGATCGGCGACAAGATGATGGAGATTCGCGCCAAGTCCGGCGCCGATTCCGTCTATCTGCTCGGCTCGGCGAAGTTCTCCAATGAAGGCGCCTATTTGTACCGCAAGTTCGCGGCGTTCTGGGGCACCAACTCCGTCGATCACCAGGCCCGCATCTGCCATTCGACCACCGTCGCCGGCGTCGCCAATACCTGGGGCTACGGCGCGATGACCAATTCCTACAACGACATCCGAAACTCGAAGACGGTCATCTTCATGGGATCGAATGCCGCCGAAGCGCATCCGGTATCCCTGCAGCACATCCTCTCCGGCAAGGAGCTCAACCGCGCCAACGTGTTCGTGCTCGACCCGCGCTTCACCCGCACCGCCGCCCACGCCACCGAATATGTCAGGTTCCGCAGCGGCACCGACATCGCGGTGATCTGGGGCATGCTGCACCACATCTTCAACAACGGCTGGGAAGACAAGCAGTTCATCGCGCAGCGCGTCTACGGCATGGACCAGATCCGCGCCGAAGTCGCCAAGTGGACGCCGGAAGAGGTCGAACGCGTGACCGGCATTCCCGGCGATCAGCTGAAGAAGGTCGCCGAAACCTTCGCCAAGCAGCGGCCCTCGACCTTCATCTGGTGCATGGGCGGCACCCAGCACACCGTCGGCACCGCCAACGTCCGCGCCTACTGCGATCTGCTGCTGGCGACCGGCAATGTCGGCGTGTTCGGCGGCGGCGCCAACATCTTCCGCGGCCATTGCAACGTGCAGGGCGCGACCGATCTCGGTCTCGATATCACGACGCTGCCGCTCTATTACGGCCTGGTCGAGGGCGCCTGGAAGCACTGGGCGCGGGTCTGGGAGGTCGGATACGATTACCTGCAGTCGCGCTTCGACGAAGTGCCGGCCAAGGCGGGCCGTCCGGCCCGCACCCGCAAGCAGAACATGGAGCTGCCGGGCATCCCGTCGACCCGCTGGTTCGATGCGACGCTCGCCAATCCCGACGACGTCGACCAGCGCGACAGCCTCAAAGCCATGATCATCATGGGGCATGGCGGCAATACCGTGCCGCGCATGACCGAAATGGTGAAGGGCCTCGAGAAGCTCGAACTGCTTGTCGTCGCCGACCCGCATCCGACGACGTTCGCCGCGATCTCCGAGCGCAAGAACGGCACCTACCTCTTGCCGGCCTGCACCCAGTTCGAGACATCGGGCTCGCGCACGGCTTCCAACCGTTCGCTGCAGTGGGGCGAGCAGATCGTCAAGCCGATCTTCGAATCGAAGGACGATTACGAAATCATCTACCGGCTTTCGGTGAAGCTCGGCTTTGCCGACGCGATGTTCAAGAACATCAAGGTCGAGAACAATCGCCCCTCGCCGGAGGACCTGCTGCGCGAGATCAACCGCGGCGGATTCTCGACCGGCTATTCCGGCCAGTCGCCGGAGCGGCTGAAAGCGCACATGAAGAACCAGGGCAAGTTCGACCTGGTGACCCTGCGCGCCAAGACCGACGAGCCCGAGATCGGCGGCGACTATTACGGCCTGCCGTGGCCGTGCTGGGGGACGCCCGCGATCAAGCATCCCGGCACGCACACGCTCTACAACACCAACCTTCACGCCAAGGATGGCGGCGGCACGTTCCGCGCGCGGTTCGGCGTGGTGTATGATGAGAAGCAGCCGGACGGTTCGGTGAAGAAGGTCAATCTGCTGGCCGAAGGCTCCTACAGCAAGGGTTCGGAAATCACCGACGGCTATCCCGAATTCACCTATGGCGTGCTCAAGAAGCTCGGCTGGGACAAGGACCTCACCGAGGCCGAACTGGCCACCATCAACAAGATCGGCGGCAACAATCCCGACGGCGTCGGCTGGGCGGTCGATCTGTCGGGCGGCATCATTC
>JBAQER010000632.1:0-1759 GCA_049286845.1 Bradyrhizobium sp. | reverse complement strand
ATTCCAGCGGGGTCAGCTTGTCATAGATCATCGGCTCGTCCGAAACCCATGCGGTGACCTGCTTGGCCGCGACCGGATCGGCCAGCGCGTCGATGCCGAGTACTGACACCGAGCCGGCGTCCGGCCTGAGCAGGCCGGCTACCATGCGCAGCGTCGTGGTCTTGCCGGCGCCATTGGGCCCGAGCAGCGCATAGAACTCGCCTGACCGGACGGTCAGATCGAGCGCATCGACCGCCATGCGGTCAAAACGCTTCGTTAACCCTCGTAACTCCAGCGCGGATTCATCTGGCTTCATGTCGGAAGATCCAGCCGTTGAATGGGATGCGAACCATGGACCCAAGAACTTTCGGCGCGGTGAATCAAGGACGGCAAATCCCGCCGATACGCGAGGTTGACCAAAGCTGCGGCATTTGTCCGCAACCCGGCCTTGGGAGGGCAACCAGCGTTAAGTTGACAGGGCTCGGTGCTTTGGGCTGTATAACCGCCAGTTGTTCGTGAGTGCTTCGCCACAGGCGACGCCGGGGCAGCCACTAGACACAAGATGCGACAAAGGCGATCGATAGAGTCGCCGCGCATCGGGGGAGGGAAATCGACAATGCTGGACTTCGTTCAGCAGTTGGTGAGCGGTATTGCGCTCGGCTGCGTCTACGGCCTAATCGCGCTTGGCTTCGTCCTTGTATACAAGGCCACCGAGGTCGTGAACTTCGCGCAGGGCGACCTGATGATGCTGGGCGGATTCTTCGCCTTCACCTTCATCGGCATTCTCGGACTCAATTACTGGATCGGATTTGCCGGCGCGGTCGCGGCGATGGCGCTGTTCGGCATGCTGGCGGAGCGCGTCGTGGTGCGCCCGATCCTCGGTTATCCGCAGTTTTCCATCATCATGGCGACGATCGGGCTTGGATATTTCCTGCGCTCCGTCGCCGGCATCATCTGGGGCACCGACGATCTCAAGATCGAGACGCCGTTCAGCCAGGGCGTGTTGCGAATCGGTTCTCTGGTGCTGGCCTATGACAAGCTCTCGGTGATCGCGGCGACCATCATCCTCTGTGCGCTGCTCTATCTGTTCTTCAACCGGACCACGCTCGGCACCGCAATGCGGGCGAGTTCGGAGAACATGCTGGCCGCCTATTACATGGGCATCCCGGTCAAGCGCGTGGTGTCGATCGTGTGGGCGATATCGGCGGCGGTCGCGACCTGCGCCGGCGTGCTGCTGGCGCCGATCACCTTCATTCATTCCAATGTCGGCCTGGTGCTGGGGCTGAAGGCGTTCCCCGCCGCCGTGCTCGGCGGCTTCGGCTCGATACCGGGCGCGGTGGTCGGTGGCGTGCTGATCGGCGTGATCGAAAGCATGGCCGGCTTCTATCTGCCGCAGGGATGGAAGGACGTCGCGCCCTACGTCGTTCTGCTGGCGGTGTTGCTGCTCAAGCCCGAAGGCCTGTTCGGCCATCACGTACGCAAGAAGGTTTGAGGGGCCAGCCATGCGTTTCTTGTTCAAGACCGACTATGAAGACGACATAAAGCTGTTTCCGCACTCGGGCTACATGGTCACCTACGGCATCCTGCTCGCGTTCCTGATGGTCGCGCCGTTCGTTCTCTCCAGTTACATCGTCAGCCAGCTGGTTTTCGTCTTCATCTACGCCACCGTCGGCGTCGGGCTGATGATCCTGACCGGCTTCACCGGGCAGGCCTCGCTCGGCCATGCCGCCTTTCTCGCCATCGGCGCCTACACCGCCGGGTACCTGCAGCAATATAACGT
>JBAQER010000631.1:0-5590 GCA_049286845.1 Bradyrhizobium sp. | reverse complement strand
CACCATGAGCGCCGTGAGCAACGCGGCGTTGGTCGGCGAAGCGGCGCGCTCGCCGAGCAGAAAGGTTGGCAGCCAGATCATCACCGAGGACCACTGCGACACGTAGAACATGAACAGCAGCGCAAGTACGAGGATGCCCAGTTGCGACAGCGATTCGGCAATCAGCCGCATCGAGGCGACGCCGCCGAATTTCGGCGCCGGCGCGTAGCGCGCGGCAAGCACGAAGCAGGCGGCGGCGGCGCTGGCAAGCAGCACCCACAAGCCGCGCCAGCCCCAGGCGGCGATGACGGAGGGCGCGAGCAACAGGGCGATGCCGCCACCCGTCGGCATGTAGGCGCTCCAGAGCCCCAGGGCCCGGATGCGGTCGCGCGGGCTAGCCGCCGCGGTGGCCATCAATGTGGTGGCCGTGACCGTGAACAGGATGAAGCCGACGCCTTCGAAGAAGCGCGAGACCAGCAGCACGGGGAAATTCCATGCCACCGCGCCGAGGAACCCCGAGAGGGAAAGGATCGCGAGGCCGGCGAGACCGAGCCTGCGATGGCCGAATCGGTCGCAGGTCATGCCGGCGAGCATGCCGACCAGGGCGCCCATGACATTGAACATGGTGGCGATGAAGCCTGATTCGACCAGCGTCAGGCCGAATTCCGCGCGCTGCAGGGGCAAAGCGGGCGCGACCTTGGTCATGTACGCGCCGCAGATCATGCCGGCGCCGAAGACGGCCCATATGGCTCCCCACCGGGTCGCCGGGGGTACGGGGGGCGCGGATGCGACCCCTGTTCCGAGCGTCAGGCGGCGGTGACCGGGATTTTCAGTTCTATGATTTTCTTCGACCACTCGGCCGGCCCGGTGATGTGCACCGAAGTTCCATTGGCATCGACCGCCACCGTCACCGGCATGTCCTTCACCTCGAATTCGTGGATCGCTTCCATGCCGAGATCTTCGAATGCGACCACGCGCGCCTTCTTGATCGCCTTGGCGACGAGATAAGCCGCGCCGCCGACGGCCATCAGGTAGGCGGCCTTGTGCTTCCTGATCGCCTCGAGCGCCGCCGGGCCGCGCTCGGCCTTGCCGACCATGCCGATGAGGCCGGTCTGCGCGAGCATCATCTCGGTGAACTTGTCCATGCGCGTGGAGGTCGTCGGCCCCGCGGGCCCGATGACTTCGTCGCGCACCGCGTCCACCGGTCCGACGTAGTAGATGACCCGGTTGGTGAAGTTCACGGGCAGGGGCTGTTTTTTCTCCAGGAGGTCCTGGATTCGCTTGTGCGCGGCATCGCGTCCGGTAAGGAGCTTTCCGGAAAGAAGCAGGCGCTGGCCGGGTATCCAGCTCTCGACGATTTTTCGGCTTAGCGAATTCAAATCCACCCTGGTCGAGTTTGCATCCGCCACCCAGGTCACTTTCGGCCAGTCGGAGAGCGACGGCGCCTCGAATTCCGCCGGGCCCGAGCCGTCGAGCACGAAATGCGCGTGGCGCGTCGCCGCGCAGTTGGGGATCATCGCCACGGGCCGGTTGGCCGCGTGCGCGGGGTAGGTGAGGACCTTGACGTCGAGCACGGTGGACAATCCGCCCAGTCCCTGCGCGCCGATGCCGAGCGCATTGACGCGGTCGTAGAGCTCGATGCGCAGCTCCTCGACCTTGCTCTTCGGTCCGCGCGCCTTCAACTCGGCCATGTCGATCGGCTCCATCAGCGATTCCTTGGCCATCAGCATCGCTTTCTCGGCGGTGCCGCCCACGCCGATGCCGAGCATGCCGGGCGGGCACCAGCCTGCGCCCATGCTGGGAACCGTCTTCACCACCCAGTCGGCAATGGAATCGGAGGGGTTGAGCATCACGAACTTGGATTTGGCTTCCGAGCCGCCGCCTTTCGCGGCCACGCCCACTTCGAGCTTGTCGCCGGCCACCATCTGCACGTTGATCACCGCCGGCGTGTTGTCGCGCGTGTTCCTGCGGCCGAAATCGGACTCGTCAAGCACCGAAGCGCGCAAAGGGTTGTCCGGGTGGGCGTACCCGCGCCGCACGCCTTCGTTGACCGCGTCCTCGAGCGACCCCTGGATACCGCCAAAACCTTCCCAGCGCACGTCCATGCCGACCTTGAGGAACACGTTGACGATGCCCGTGTCCTGGCAGATCGGGCGGTGGCCCTCGGCGCTCATGCGCGAGTTGGTGAGGATCTGGGCGATGGCGTCCCTGGCGGCGGGCGACTGCTCGCGCTCGTAGGCGCGGCCCAGCGCCTGGATGTAGTCGCGCGGGTGGTAGTAGGAGATGAACTGCAGCGCGTCGGCGACGCTCTGCACCAGGTCGTCTTTGCAGATCGCAGTCATGACGGGTGCTTTACAAGGTCTTGAATTGGTGATTTTATCGCGCTGGGGGGATGGTAAGCGGGGTGTAAGTCTGCGGGGCAAGAATTCAAAGCGGGCCTAATCGGGAGGGGTACAAATGTCGTCCAGGATCGAATCGGTGCTCAACGAGACGCGCGTATTCCCGCCGTCCGCGGAGTTCGTCAAGCAGGCCAACATCTCCGGCATGGACGCCTACCGCAAACTCTGTGCCGAGGCGGAGAAGGATTTCGAGGGATTCTGGGCGAGGCTGGGGAAAGAGCACGTTCTCTGGCACAAGCCGTTCACGAAAACGCTGGATGAGTCCAAGGCGCCGTTCTTTCGCTGGTTCTACGACGGCGAAACCAATGCTTCCTACAACTGCCTCGACCGGCACCTGAAAACGCAGCCGGACAAGACCGCGATCATCTTCGAGGCGGACGACGGCAAGGTGACCAAGATCACCTACCAGGCCTTGTACAAGGAAGTCTGCAAGCTCGCCAACGCGCTGCGGCATCACGGAATCAAGAAGGGCGACCGCGTTCTCATCTACATGCCGATGTCGATCCAGGTGGTCGTGGCGATGCAGGCCTGCGCGCGCATCGGCGCGACCCACTCCGTGGTGTTCGGCGGCTTCTCCGCCAAGAGCCTGCAGGAACGCATCATCGACGCCGGCGCCACCGAGGTCATCACCGCGGACGGCCAGTTCCGCGGCGGCAAGGAAATTCCCCTCAAGCCGGTCGTGGACGAGGCGTTCGCGATGGGCGGGTGCGACGCGGTGAGAAACGTGATCGTCTACAAGCGCAGCGGCAGCCCCGTGCCGATGAAGGCGCCGCGCGACAAGTGGTGGGACGACGTGATCAAGGGGCAGCCGGAAAGTTGCGAGCCGGAATGGGTGAACGCCGAGCACCCGTTGTTCATCCTCTACACCTCGGGCTCGACCGGCAAGCCGAAAGGGATCCAGCATTCGACCGGCGGCTACCTGCTGTGGGCGATCCTCACCATGAAGTGGGTGTTCGACCACAAGAAAAGCGATGTTTTCTGGTGCACTGCGGACGTGGGCTGGGTGACCGGGCATACCTACATCACCTACGGCCCGCTCGCCGTGGGTGCGACCGAGGTGATGTTCGAGGGCGTGCCCACCTATCCGGACGCGGGGCGCTTCTGGAAAATCATCCAGGACCACAAGGTCAACGTGTTCTATACCGCGCCTACTGCGATCCGCTCGCTGATCAAGGCGGGCGGCGAGTTGCCGAAGAAATACGACCTGTCCAGCCTGCGCATCCTCGGCACGGTCGGCGAGCCGATCAATCCCGAGGCATGGATGTGGTACCACACCGTCGTCGGCAAGGAGCGCTGCCCGATCGTGGATACCTGGTGGCAGACCGAAACCGGTGGCCACCTGATCAGCCCGTTGCCTGGGGTGACGCCGACCAAACCCGGCTCCTGCACTTTTCCGTTGCCCGGGATCATCACCGACATCGTGGATGAAACCGGACATCCGGTCGGCAAGGGCAAGGGCGGGATCCTCGTCATCAAGCGCCCGTGGCCTGCAATGATCCGCACCATCTGGGGCGACCCCGAGCGCTACCGCAAGACCTACTTTCCGGAGGATTTCAAGGGCAAGCTCTACCTTGCGGGCGACGGCGCGAGCACCGACGAGGATGGCTACTACCGCATCATGGGCCGCATCGACGACGTGCTGAACGTATCCGGCCACCGCCTCGGCACGATGGAGATCGAATCGGCGCTGGTGGCGAACACCAAACTGGTCGCCGAGGCGGCGGTGGTCGGGCGGCCGGACGATCTCACGGGCGAAGCCGTGTGCGCGTTCGTGGTGCTTAAAGGCCCGCGCCCAAGCGGCGCCGAGGCGCAGAAGATCGCCAAGGAACTGCGCGACTGGGTCGGGCACGAGATCGGCGCCATCGCCAAGCCCAAGGACATCCGCTTCGGCGACAATCTGCCCAAGACGCGCTCGGGCAAGATCATGCGCCGCCTGCTGCGCTCCATCGCCAAGGGCGAGGAAATCACGCAGGATGTGTCCACTCTCGAGAACCCGGCGATACTGGAGCAGCTGAAGCAAAGCACCTGACGCGGCCGCAAGGAGGCGAAATGCAGGAGCATGAGCGCAAGGGGCAGCGCATGATCGCGCTGTTCGTCTTCGGCTGGCTGCTGTTCAACTATCCGGTGCTGTCGCTGTTCAATCTCGCGGACGTGGCCTTCGGCGTGCCGGTGCTCTACGCCTACATCTTCGCCGCCTGGGCGCTGCTGGTGGGGCTGATGGCGCTCGCGGCCGAGTCGCGGCGCTAGGCCGGGCCGTGCTGCAGGGCCACGTCATCGTCCTGGTCGCGTTCGCCTACCTGGGCGTGCTGTTCGGCATCGCCTATTACGCCGACAAGCGCGCCGACGCCGGCCGCTCGATCATCGGCAACCCGTACATTTACGCCCTGTCGCTCGCAGTCTATGCCACCGCCTGGACCTTCTACGGTTCGGTAGGGCGGGCGGCGAGCGACGGCATCGGCTTTCTGCCGATCTATCTCGGCCCGACGCTGATGATCGCGCTGTGGTGGCTGGTGATGCGCAAGATCATCCGTATCAGCAAGAACAATCGCATTACGTCGCTCGCCGACTTCATCGCTTCGCGCTACGGCAAGAGCGCGCTGCTGGGCGGCCTCGTGACCGTAATCGCGGTGATCGGCATCCTTCCGTACATCTCCCTGCAGCTGAAGGCGATCGCCACCAGCTTCGCAATCCTGCTGCAGTATCCGGAGATCGCCATGCCGGCGAGCGCGGGCGCCGCGCCGCTCGGCGCCGACACCGCGTTCTGGGTGGCGCTGATCCTGGCGGCGTTCACCATCCTGTTCGGCACGCGCCACCTGGACGCCGCCGAGCACCATGAAGGCATGGTGGCGGCAATCGCCTTCGAGTCACTGGTGAAGCTGGTCGCGTTCCTCGCCGTTGGCTTGTTCGTCACTTACGGCATGTTTGACGGCGTCGGCGAAATTTTCGCGCGCGCACGCGTCAATCCGAAACTCAGCCCGTTGCTGACGCCGCTGGAAGGCGTCGCGGGCGGCTACGCAAGCTGGGTCTGGCTGACGATCCTGTCGATGCTTGCGATCATGTTCCTGCCGCGCCAGTTCCAGGTCGCGGTGATCGAGAACAAGGACGAGCGGCACCTCAACAAGGCGATCTGGCTGTTTCCGCTGTACATGCTGGCGATCAATCTGTTCGTGCTGCCGATCGCTTTCGGCGGCAACTTGCGTTTTCCGGACGGC
>JBAQER010000630.1:0-3816 GCA_049286845.1 Bradyrhizobium sp. | reverse complement strand
TGATACCGTTTTCGACGATCACGACAGGTATAGGTTGCGTCGGCGCGATATTATGCCTTGGCGGGAAATTGGGCTGCTCGAGGTAGCCTTAAATCTGCCGCACGGCGGCCGGCGGGGAGGTAATGACGAAGCGTCCTCACATTCTCTGGCCCAGACAGGTATCCGTTCAGGTCCTTTTAACTCCAAACGTTAACACTGCACCGGATGACCGCAACGGGCGCCCAAACCGCTAACCCCAACCGCACGGCGCCTGGCAAGCTTGGCGGCGGCAATGCCGCGCGGGCTGCGCAATTGCGGGCCGCCAATATCAACCCCCGTACCGGGCTCGCCACCGACTACCTCAATCACTTCAACGAAGCCGTCATGCTGCTCGAGATGATTCCGGACATGCCGGAATGCGCCGAGGATTTCCTAGGCTGGCAACCGCTGTCCTATGCCGAGCATTTCACGGCGTCGAATTTCAAGGCCCGCGACCTCGCGATTTCGGCCTATAATTCGACCGATCCCGTCATCCGCGCCGAGTTCGACAATATCACCAGCGCCATGACCTCGATTCTGACCGCAGTGAGCGACGCCATGCGCGAGGCCAAGCAGGACAAGACCCGCGCCACGCTCGCCGAGCAGGCCACCGGCTGGGTCAAGCCGCTGGTGACGCTGGCCGGCGGCGTCATCAATGGCGGCTCCGAGGCCGACGTCGACTACATCATGGCGCTCTGACCGCCGTGACGTCCCCGATCCAGCCCTCCCATCCGCAGCTCGCCGTCAGCGCGGCGGTCTTCCGCGACGGCAAGATCCTCCTGGTACGGCGGGCAAAGTCCCCGGCCAAGGGCTTCTATTCGCTGCCCGGCGGCCGGGTCGAATTCGGCGAAACGCTGCACGCGGCGCTGCATCGCGAGGTCGACGAGGAAACCGGGCTGAAAATCGAGATTGCCGGGCTCGCCGGATGGCGCGAGGTGGTGCCGGGAACCTCCGGCGGCGGCCACTATCTCATCATGTCGTTCGCGGCGCGCTGGACCGGCAACGAACCGGTCCTGAACGACGAACACGACGATTTCAGGTGGCTGGCGCCGGATGCACTCGGCGATCTCAAGGTCACCGGCGGCCTGGATGAGATCATCCGGTCGGCCAGGACCCTGCTCGGGGCCTAAACCGGCCTGCCGGCGCCTTGCTTCCAGCGCATTGAAAAGGCATATCGGGCGGGTTCTGGACCCCAAAATGCTCAAGCACATTCTGGCCGCTTTCATCCTTGTCTCGGCGTGCATTTCCGGCCCTGCGCGGGCCCAGGATGCGGCTGCGCCGTTCGACGGCGACCTGCAACGGCTGGCCGAGATCCTCGGCACCCTGCACTATCTCAGGGGCATTTGCGGCACCAATGAAGGTCCCAAATGGCGCAACGAGATGCAGGCGCTGATCGACGCCGAAACCCCCTCCGGCGACCGCCGCACCCGCATGATCGCGGGCTTCAACCGCGGCTATAACGGCTTTCAGCAGACCTACCGGACCTGCACGCCGGCCGCCTCGGTCGCGATCCGACGATATATCGAGGAAGGCTCGAAGATCTCGCGGGACCTGACCGCCCGCTACGCCAACTGAGCGGCGAAAAGCTCGAATATGGAACAATGGAATCATCTTGTTCCGGGGCGTTAACCTTTCCTAAAGAACTGGCCTAGGCGGCCGCGAAGCTCATGCTACACCTCGCGCGTCAGATGCGTTCCGCCCTGGATCGCGCGCCAATACCGCCAGAGTTTCATGAGCCCTCCAGTGTCTTTCACAACCGCCCGCGACCCGCTGCCCGATCACGAACAGAAACAGGCGGCGCTGAGCTACCTCAACGAGGCCTGGGCGGAGGCGCGGCACGACGGCGTCGATGGCGACTGCCTGGCGCAGGCCAGCCTGTTCGCAGCCTTTGCCGAACTGGTCGCGACCTATGGCGAGGACGCGGTGGCGAAATTCGTCGAAGGGCTGCCGACCCGCGTCCGCAACGGCGAGTTTTCGACCCGGCTGGCGAAGCAGTAATCAACCGTCATTGCCTGCGACAAACGCGAAGCGTTTGCGCAAGGGAGCGCAAGCGACGAAGCAATCCATGCTTCCCTTGCGCTACGATAGCGCTGGATTGCTTCGCTTGCGCTCGCAATGACGGAGGGAGCTTTTACGCCCTCAGCGTCTCCAGAAACCGCACCGGTTCGCCGGTCGACGGCGCCACCAATTCACCCTGCCACATCACGCGGCGGCCCCTGACGAAGGTGCCGACCGGCCAGCCGGTGACGCGCACGCCGTGATACGGCGTCCAGCCGGCGCGTGAGGCCACCCATTCGTCGGTGATGGTTTCGCTGCGCTTGAGGTCGACCACCGTGAAGTCGGCATCGTAACCCGCCGCAATGCGGCCCTTGCAGGCGATGTTGAACAGCCGCGCCGGGCCCGCGCTGGTGAGATCGACGAAGCGCTGCAGCGACAAGCGCCCGGCGTTGACGTGATCGAGCATCAAGGGCACCAGCGTCTGCACCCCGGTCATGCCCGAGGGCGAAGCCGGGTAGGTCTTGGCCTTTTCCTCGAGGGTATGCGGGGCGTGATCGGAGCCGAGCACGTCGATGATGCCTTGCTCGATACCGCGCCAGATCCCGGCCCGATGCTCGGCCGAGCGCACCGGCGGATTCATCTGCGCGCGGGTGCCGAGCCGCTCATAGCATTCCGGCGCGGTCAATGTCAGGTGGTGCGGCGTCGCCTCGCAGGTGGCGACGTCCTTGTGGTCGCGCAGAAACTCGATCTCCTGCTTGGTGGAGATATGCAGCACGTGAATGCGCTTGCCCGTCTCATGGGCGAGCTGGACCAGCCGCTGGGTCGCCATCAGCGCCGCGGTCTCATCGCGCCAGACCGGATGCGAGCGCGGATCGCCCTCGACGCGCAGTCCCTTGCGATCGTTGAGGCGGTACTCGTCTTCGGCATGAAAGGCGGCGCGGCGCCTGATCACCTGGAAAATCCGGCGCAGGCTTTCGTCATCCTCGACCAGCAGCGCGCCGGTGGACGAGCCGATGAACACCTTGACGCCGGCGCAGCCGGGCGCGCGTTCCAGCTCCGGCAGATCCTGCACGTTCTCCCGGGTGCCGCCGATGAAGAACGCGAAATCGCAATGCATGCGGTGACGGCCGCTCTTCACCTTCCCGGTGAAGGTCGCTTCAGTGATGGTCAGGGGGTCTGTGTTCGGCATTTCGAACACCGCCGTCACGCCGCCCATCACCGCGCTGCGCGAACCGGTCTCGAGGTCTTCCTTGTGGGTCAGGCCCGGCTCGCGAAAATGCACCTGCGTGTCCATGACGCCGGGCAGGATGTGCAGGCCCTTGCAGTCGATCACTTCGGCGGCCGACGCCTGTCCGAGGGAACCGATTTCAGCGATACGGCCATTGGCGACGCCGATGTCGCGCACGCCCTCACCGTCCTGATTGACCACGGTGCCGGACTTCAGAATCACATCAAAACTCTGACTCATCGTTCCTCGTATTCGGCTCAATCCTCATGCTGAGGAGGCCCGCGAGGGCCGTCTCGATGCATGAGACGCGTTCAGTGCCAATTGCCATCCTTCGAGACGCGGGCTGCGCCCGCTCCTCAGGATGAGGTCATCCCACGCCAGGCGCGGGCCTTGTCGTTTATGACTTGGCGGCTTACGTTCCGCAGCAACATGTCACAAGAGATTTTTGCATGAAAGCGGCGTTTCTCCCCGACCGGGGCGTGGTCAAGGTCAGCGGCGACGATGCGCGCAACTTTCTCAACGGCCTGGTCACCACGGATATGACGCTGCTCCGCCCCGGCCTAGGCCGGTTC
>JBAQER010000629.1:0-6343 GCA_049286845.1 Bradyrhizobium sp. | reverse complement strand
GGCGAGGGCGACGGCCTTGTCGGCGAGGATCCAGCCGGTTCATTCATGGCTTCTTGCTGAAGAGACCAACCGTCAGGAATTTCTCGTATATATCCGCCATCGTTTCGACCGAGAGGACGGAACGTCCGACGAAGCTATACTGATAGAGCATCGTCATGTAACTGCGAATACCCATCAGCATGAAAACGACAGGTGCCAATTCCTCCCGGTCATATCCCGTGATTTCATTCTTTGCCTCGCTTCGTTCGAGGGCATGGAGATAGCCCTCGTACATCGCCACGACGTGTCGTCGGTATGCGACCGGAGCGAATACCTCGGCCTCATTCAGGACGCGTAGAAACGCAGGGTTCTTTCGGCAGAAATCGAAATAGGCCACGAAACGTGCACGGTCCCGCGCTGCGCCAGCCAACGTCTCATCCACCTGCGCCCTGACATGCGCGATCAGCCTTTCGCCTAGGTACGGAAGCAACTGATCGAAGATGTCCTGCTGACTGTCGAAGTAATTGTAGAAGGTACCGTTGGCCACCTCGGCTCTGCCGGTGATCTTCCCGACGGTCGCAGCCAGGTATCCCTCGTCGCCCACGATATCGATTGCAGCCTGAAGAAGCCCGCGCCGCGTCTTTTCCTGCTTGTCCGCGCGCGAGGCCCTGACACGGACGAGACCTGTAGGACGCGCGTTTTCGTGTGCCTTCTTTGTCATCCCGCTCACCCGTTCGAAACCCGCACCTGCATACAGCAATTTCTCTCTGTTTGTCCGCGCATTCGAGCCGGCCATCGACATATGCCGCGCTGCAGTCTTAAAAGCCACAAAAATGAAGATACAGTCATAGTTGGATTTCTCCAATTCCATTTTTCTTGCGGGCATGTGTCAGAAAATCGGGGCAACTGGCGGCATTATGTGGAGTTGAGGTGCCTCGATGCTCTACTACCCTTTACCGAGACGCTTCCAAAAAATGAAAAGTGATCTCCACAAAAATGAATGGGAAGCCATTTTTCGGTTGACCTTGTTGCGTTCACAACGTACTGGCCTTGTCAATAGAACACGCAACGAGAAGCGCTGAGGGCCAACTCCAGCGTGCAGAGGTCGGGGCATTCCGCTTCCGACCTCGCGCTCCAAGCGCAAACAGACGGGAGGAGAACCAATGGCATTCCGCAGTGGCTCATTTTTGCCCAACGTTCGAGAATATGCGGCGTTCGCCGTAGCGCTTGCTTGTTTGGCGGCGCCCCATGATGCAAGTGGACAGGAGCCGGTACGCATCGGCGTCATCACCGACATGAACGGGCCGTACTCCTCGCTCTCTGGACCTGGTGTCGTCCTCGGTATGAAGATGGCGGTCGATGAATTCGGCGGAAAGGTTCTTGGGCGACCGATCGAAGTGCTGACCGCCGACAGCCAGCTTAAAGCCGATATCGCGCTCGCTCGGGCACGGGAGTGGTATGATCGTCAGAACGTCGAGATGATCGTCGAGTCGTCCGACTCCGCCTCCGCGGTCGCTATCCAGAATCTGGCGGCTGATAAAAAGAAGATCACGTTCTTCCATTCGGGGACCACCGCGCTCACAAACGCCGAGTGCTCGCCGTATGGAGTACACTATGCGTGGGATACTTATTCCATGGCGAGCGGAGCCGCACGGGCGGCCGTTCAAGGTGGTGGCAACTCCTGGTACTTCATCACCGCGGATTACGTGTTCGGAAAGTCACTCGAGGCGGACGCGTCCAAGATCATCCGCAAGCTCGGTGGCGAAATCGTCGGCAGCGTGCGGCATCCGCTCAATGTTTCGGACTTCGCTTCCTTCGTTTTGTCCGCGCAGCAGTCGAAGGCCAAGATCATCGGTCTCGCCAATGCCGGTGGAGACGCTCAGAACGCCGTCAAGCAGGCCGCGGAGTTCGGTGTCGGCGGAGAGCAGAAGATCGTTCCGTTGCTGATGTTCGACACCGACGTCAGGGGACTAGGCCTGAAAGTCGCGAAAGGCATGGAGTTCGCGACCGCTTTTTATTGGGACCTGGACGACAAATCGCGCGAGTTCTCGAACAAGTTCTTTGCGGTCCACAAGAGCATGCCGACCATGAACCACGCAGGCTCCTATTCAGCGACACTGCAATATCTGAAGGCCGTTCAAGCAACGGGTACGTTGGATTCGGACGCGGTCATGAAATATCTGAAATCCGCGAAGCTCGAAGATGCGTTCGCCCGCAACGGTCGGATCCGCGAAGATGGACGGATGGTCCACGACATCTATCAGGTGAAGGTCAAGACGCCGGAGGAATCGAAGGGTCCTTCCGACATCCTTCAGGTCCAACAGACGATCAGGGGTGATGACGCGTTCATGCCTCTCGAGGACAGCACCTGCCGGCTGGTCAAAAAATGACGTGAGATCGGCGGCCATCGATTGAGAGGCGGCAGCGACGTACGCCGTTGCCGTCTCTCTGGATGCCCCGAGGTCGCCGAGATCAAGCGCTCGCCGGTTTACCGACATGCGGATGCGAACGACCCGAACGATGGTTCTTCCATTTCACTAGAAGTCAGGATTGACGAGATGATCGAGCTAACGAGCATGGATTTTGGTCTCGACGAGCAGACGCGAATGCTGCGCGAGACCGTGAGTGCTTTCGTTCAGACGGAACTGGCGCCGCGTGCCTATGCGGTCGAACAGGCCAATGACTTTCCGGCCGATGTCTGGCGCAAGTTCGGGTCGTTAGGTCTGCTGGGAATCACCGTCGGCGAGGCCTATGGCGGCGCCGAACTCGGCTACTTGGCCCATATTATCGCGATGGAAGAAATCTCGCGGGCATCGGCAGCAGTAGGAATGTCGTACGGTGCCCATTCGAATCTTTGCGTAAACCAGATTCACAGGAACGGGACCGAGGCTCAGAGGCAGCGGTACCTGCCGAAGCTCGTCTCCGGAGAGCACGTCGGCGCGCTTGCAATGTCGGAAGCAGGCGCCGGGTCTGATGTCGTCTCGATGAAGCTGCGTGCCGACAAGGTGGGCGACAAGTTCGTCCTGAACGGCACCAAAATGTGGATCACGAACGGGCCGAACGCAGACACGCTTGTCGTCTATGCAAAGACGGATGTCGCGGCCAAATCCAAGGGCATCACGGCGTTCATCATTGAGCGGGGCTTCGATGGCTTCACGACATCTCCCAAGCTGGACAAGCTGGGTATGCGCGGCTCGAACACCTGCGAACTCGTATTCAGCGAATGCGAAGTTCCGGCAGAGAACGTCCTTGGTGAAGTTGGCCAGGGCGTGAAGGTGCTGATGTCCGGATTGGACTACGAGCGTGCGGTTATGGCTGCAGGGCCTGTCGGCATCATGGCCGCCTGTCTGGATCTGGTCGTTCCATATGCGCGCGAACGCAAGCAGTTCGGTCAACCGATCGGAGACTTCCAGCTTATCCAGGCCAAGCTCGCCGACATGTACACCTCGCTGATGACATCGCGTGCGTATCTCTACAGCGTGGCGCGGGCACTTGACGAGAAGACTCTGGAGGGGCACGCCGCCCGCAAGGACTGCGCTGCAGTCATCTTGTATGCTGCGGAACAGGCCACCAAGGTCGCAGCCGACGCCATCCAGATCATGGGCGGCAATGGATACATGAACGAATGCCCTGCGGGCCGCTACTGGCGGGATGCCAAGATATTCGAGATCGGGGCTGGCACTTCGGAGATCCGACGCATTCTGATCGGACGCGAAATCGCCAGGCAATCGGTATGACTTCGGCCACAGGCAATCCGGACAGGTTTCAGAAACCGGCGGCCGACGGGGCTGCGCGCGTCGTAATTGTCACCGGCGGCGCATCCGGCATCGGGCGCGCTGCGGCGCTCGCATGGGCGAGGGAGGGTTGTCGTGTGTTGATTGCCGACATCGACGACGAAGGCGGAGCCGAAACCGTCGCTACCATCGCAGAGATGGGCGCGGACGCTCTTTACCAACGTGCAGACATGACGGACCAGAGTGACGGCGAAGGTTTGGTCGAACAAGCCTTGAAGCACTTCGGTCGGTTGGATGTCGCGTACAACAACGCAGGAATTACCGGACCCTCAGCTTACGTATCCAAATATCCGGCGGCCGACTGGCGGCACGTCATCAATGTCAACCTCATCGGCGTGTTCAACAGCATGCAGCCACAATTGCGGCATTTCGAGAACCAAGGAGCAGGTGTGATCGTCAACACCGCATCGGTCATCGCCTTTCGGGGAGCCCCGGGCGGTAGTGCCTATTCGGCGGCCAAGCATGGCGTGATTGGCCTGACCAAATCAGCCGCGCTCGAATACGGGCGATCGGGAATCCGGATCAACGCGATCTGTCCCGGCTATATCGAGACGCCGCTGGTCGTAGGGCCAAAGGCTGCCGTTCCGGACCGGATATTGACCGACAAGATCCACAGGACGGGTGCGCGTCGCTTGGGCAGGCCGGACGAGGTGGCCGCGCTTGCGGTGTGGCTTGCATCCCCCTCGGCCTCGTTCGTCAACGGCGCGGCGATCGCCGTCGACGGCGGCTTTCTCGCATCCTGAAAAGCAATCGAAGGACTGCACATGTCGAGCTGGAAATCGAAATACGAACTCATCAAGTTCAGCGACGACGACGGCGTCCTCAGCGTCGCGTTCAGCAGGGAGGACAAGTTAAACGCGGTCGATGCGCGCATGCACACCGAGATGTCCTGGCTGTGGAACGATGTCGCACGCGACGAGTCCACCCGCGCCGTGATCCTGACCGGTGCCGGATCCGCTTTCTCGGCTGGCGGCGACATTGACTGGTTCAAGAACATGACGCCGGAAGCGCTGGACAAGCTGTTCGTCGAGGCCCGGCGGATCATTGTGGACATGCTGGAAGTGCCGCAGCCGATCGTGGCGGCTGTCAACGGTGCCGCGACGGGTCTCGGAGCGACATTGGCCCTCATGAGCGACATCATCTACGCCTCGGAGAAGGCGACGATCGCCGACACTCACGTGCTCGCCGGGATCGGCGCGGGAGACGGCGGCGTGATTATCTGGCCTTGGCTGTGCGGAATGTCCCGGGCCAAGGAATACCTGATGACGGGCCAGAAGCTCACCGTCCAGGAGGCTCACAGCATAGGTCTCGTCAACCATGTGGTCGAGCATGAGAAGTTGCTTGAGACGGCGACCAAGATGGCGCGCAGGCTCGCCGACGGACCCCAGATGGCGATGCGCGGAACGAAGGCCTCCTTGAACAAGATCCTTCGCGAAGCTGTCAACCTCACGCTCGATACCTCGCTGGCGTTGGAAAAGGAATGTTTCCATTCGGCAGAGCATCGCGAGTGCATCGATGCGTTCCTCGAAAAGCGCAAGCCCCGATTCAACCGCGCCTGACCGAACGACAAGGACTTCGAGAGAACCGAGGGAAAGATGTCCGACGCAAAAGGAAGCACGCGTGCATTCGATATCGAACAAGCTATGCATCGCGCTCGCCGTGTGAATCTTGGAGACATCGTGGCACGGGGCGCACGCCGTCACCGCGACAAGATCGCGGCGGTGATGGGCGATGAGCGTCTGACCTATGGCGAGTTGGAGGCCCGCGCCAATCGGATAGCGCACGGATTGATCGCGGCTGGTTTGGGCAACAGAGCGAGGATCGGCGCACTGGCCAGAAACTCGATCGATTTCCTGGTGTTGTACTTCGCCGTGGCGAAGGCCGGCTCCATCTTTTGTCCGTCGAACCCCGCGCTTCCCGACGCCGATCTAGCTCACGTTCTGGGTCATGCCGAGGTATCGGCGATCTTCATCGATCCCGAGAGGCTACCGCAGTTCACCTCCATCGCAACTCAAGTCCCTTCGATAAGGAAGATCTATTCGATTGGGGGTGGCGGCCGTGTGGACATCGAAATGGATTGCCTGGACTCGCTGGCTGAGGGGCAGCCTGGAACTGATCCTGAGGTCGCCACGGGTGATCGCGACGTCGCTGTCATCATGTACACCAGCGGAACGACTTCAAAGCCTAAGGGTGCGATGTTGTCGCACGTCAACGTGACGACCGGCGCAATTCACAACGCTTTCGCCTGCGAGTTTCGCGACAGCGACATCGCGACCGCCATACTTCCCCTGTTCCACTGTGGCCAGCTTTCGATCAGCAGCGGTACGCTCATCCGCGGCGGGACCGTCGTAGTGTTCGATGGCTTCGACCCGACGAAGCTGCTTGAAGCGATTCCGCGCGAGCGCATCACATGGATGTTCGCGCTTCCTGCGATGTACCGGGCGTTGCTGGCGCACGAAAGGTTGGATCACACCGACTTGTCGAGCCTTTCGTTCTGCCTCTACGCGATGGCTCCCATGGACCAGGCGACGCTGCAGGAGGCTTCGCTTAGGTTGAATGCTCGCTTCGCC
>JBAQER010000628.1:0-5723 GCA_049286845.1 Bradyrhizobium sp. | reverse complement strand
CGGCAACGCCGCCAGCAATGCGATCGCAGCCGAGACGATTGTGCTGGACGTTGCAGCTGCCGCCGACGCCTTTGCCGCTGCGGGCCTCGCTCCCGACAGCGCCGACGTCGTTCTGATGAATCCGCCGTTCAACGATGCCGCGCGGCACCGCGTCTCGCCGGACCAGGCCCGCGCCTCGGCCCATGTCGCAACGGCTTCGACGCTGGAGAGCTGGGTCCACGCCGCGCGGCGGATCCTGAAATCCGGCGGCGTGCTCACCCTGATCTGGCGCGCCGACGGAATTGCGGAGGTGCTGGCAGCGCTCGATCGCGGCTTCGGCAGCCTTGCTGTTCTGCCGGTTCACGGCGATCCCAAGGCGCCCGCGATCCGCGTCCTGATACGTTCGATCAAGGGCGGACGCGCTCCCACGCAAATCCATCCGGCCCTGATGCTCAATGATGAGTCAGGCGTGCCCAATAAACGGGTACAGGAGGTTCTGGCGGGGAAGGGGGTATTGCAGCTTGCGACACTGTGAGGCGTGTCCGGTCGCTCACGATTTGAGCAGAAGTGCTATTGCGGGAGCGTCTCTGACTGCCGTTCCGGTGCCGAGGTAAAGTGAACCGCGGTCAAAAGGATACCCATCAGCATCATCAGCAGATAGATTTTCATGTCACTCTCCGCTGCGCTATTGCAGCCATAACGACTGCAAAGCAAAAGGTGTTCCACCGCTTCGGGCGTTCGCCCCCTTCATTGCCAGTGGCGCGATAAAAAATGGTTAATTCGAGGTAACGGCATGAGTGAACAAATAAGTGATCGCGCGGGATTGCCGGGCCTCGTCGAGCGGCTGATGGAATTCGTTCCGGCGCGGCTGCGGCGTGGCGCAGTCGTCGTGCCCGTGGTCCGGCTGTCGGGCCTGATCGGCGCGGTGACGCCGTTGCGGCCGGGCATGTCGCTGGCGGGCGTCGCCCGGGTGCTGGAGCGCGCCTTCACCATGAAACATGCCAAGGCCGTGGCGCTGGTGATCAATTCGCCGGGCGGTTCGCCGGTGCAGTCGCGCCAGATCTATCTGCGGATCCGGCAGCTTGCCGCGGAGAAGAAACTGCCGGTGCTGGTGTTCGTCGAGGACGTGGCGGCCTCCGGCGGCTACATGATCGCCTGCGCGGGCGACGAAATCTTCTGCGATCCGTCCTCGATCCTCGGCTCGATCGGCGTGGTCGGCGGTTCCTTCGGATTCCAGGACCTGATCAAGCGGATCGGGGTCGAGCGGCGGCTCTATACGGCCGGCGCCCGCAAGGCGATGCTCGATCCATTCCTGCCGGAGAACCCCGACGACGTCGCGCGTCTGAAGGCGCTTCAGCGCGAGATCCACGCCATCTTCATCGCGCTGGTCAAGCAGAGCCGGGGTGCTCGCCTCAAGGGCGCTGACGACACCCTGTTCACAGGGGAATACTGGGCCGGCGAAACGTCCGTGTCGCTGGGCCTTGCAGATGCCATCGGCGACCTGCGCTCGACCTTGCGCGCCCGCTACGGCGACAAGGTGCTGACCCCCGTGGTTTCGCCTCCGGGAGGGATGCTGTCGAGCCTGTTCGGCCGCAAATCGGCCGGCGCGGGAACGGCTGCGTCGCTCGAGGCCATTGCGGGCCTGCCGGACGAATTGATTTCGGCGCTCGAGAGCAGGGCAATTTGGGCCAAATTTGGGTTCTGAGGCGGACGACCCCGCGCCATTTGGTCCCGGATAAGGCGATTGCGGCGCAGACCGGCTTGCGCGAGAATATTAATCGGGGCGTGACGTATGAACGACAAGGATCGACTGATGCCGCCGCTGATCGCATTCGCGGGCGCCCTGGGTGGGCTGGCCGTGGTCCGCTGGGCCTACAAGACCGCCCAGAGGGTCAACAGGGAATTGGAAGAAGCCCGGCTGGCACGGGTCGCCGAGGCTGCCCGCGCGAACGAGATTCCGACGCTGCGGCGGGACCCCAACACCGGCGCCTACCGCCCGGGCTGATCCTCAGGCCCTTTTCCTGAACTCGATCAAGCGTCGTCATGGCCGGGCAAAAGCACGAAGCGCGTCTTCGCGCTAGGTGAGCCGGCCATCCACGTCTTTCTTTCGTGCGTGTAGCCAGGACGTGGATGCCCGGGTCAAGCCCGGGCATGACAAGCTTTAATTGGGCTGCATTTTGAGGAGGAGACGCGGATCCCGGTCCGCCATCGCCTTGATTCCCTTGGCCGCCGCCGATACGGTCCCGCGCGCTTCAAGCCCCCCTCGCGAGACCGATTCTGCCTATGGACGCCATACCTGCCCACATGCGCCCGGAACGCTCGTTCCAGGGACTGATCCTGACGCTGCAGCGCTATTGGGCGGATTACGGCTGCGTGATCCTGCAGCCCTATGACATGGAGGTCGGCGCCGGCACCTTTCACCCCGCGACCACCTTGCGCGCGCTCGGGCCGAAGCGCTGGAACGCGGCCTATGTGCAGCCGTCGCGGCGGCCGAAGGACGGCCGCTACGGCGAAAATCCCAACCGGCTGCAGCATTATTACCAGTTCCAGGTGATCCTGAAGCCGTCGCCGCCGGACATTCAGGAGCTCTATCTGAAGTCGCTGGCCGCGATCGGAGTCGATTCGCATCTGCACGACATCCGCTTCGTCGAGGACGACTGGGAAAGCCCGACGCTCGGCGCTTGGGGGCTGGGCTGGGAATGCTGGTGCGACGGCATGGAAGTGTCCCAGTTCACCTACTTCCAGCAGGTCGCCGGCGTTGAATGCGCGCCGGTCGCGGGCGAACTCACTTACGGGCTCGAGCGGCTCGCGATGTACGTGCAGGGCGTCGACCGCGTCTACGATCTCAATTTCAACGGCCGCGAGGGCGCCGACAAGGTAACCTACGGCGACGTGTTCCTGCAGGCCGAGCAGGAATATTCGCGGCACAATTTCGAGCACTCCGATTCCGAGATGCTGTTCAAGCAGTTCTCGATGGCGGAGGAAGCCTGCAAGAAATATCTCGCGGCCGGCTGGAAGGACGGTAAGCGCGAGGCGCATCTGATGGCGCTGCCGGCCTATGACCAGTGCATCAAGGCGAGCCACGTTTTCAACCTGCTCGACGCCCGCGGCGTGATCTCGGTGACGGAGCGGCAGAGCTACATCATGCGAGTGCGCGAACTGGCCAAGGCCTGCGGCGAAGCCTGGGTGCATACCGAAGCGGGCAGGGCGGGGACTTTACCCTCCCCCTCAAGGGGAGGGTAAGTAAATGCCCGATCTCTTGCTTGAACTGTTCTCCGAAGAAATTCCCGCGCGCATGCAGGCGAAGGCGGCCGAGGACCTGCGCCGCATGGTGACGGACAAACTCGTCGCCGAAGGTCTGGTCTACGAAGGTGCCAAAGCCTTCGCGACGCCGCGGCGGCTGTCGCTGACGGTGCACGGCATTCCCGCGCGACAGTCGGACTTGAAAGAAGAGCGCAAAGGCCCGCGCGTCGGCGGGCCGGAGGCTGCGGTGCAGGGCTTCCTGAAAGCCACCGGGCTCAAATCGCTCGACGAAGCCAAGATCCAGCGCGATCCGAAGAAGGGCGACTTCTACGTCGCGCTGATCGAGAAGCCCGGCCGCGCGACGCTGGACGTGCTCGCCGACATGCTGCCGGTCATCATCCGGACCTTCCCGTGGCCGAAATCGATGCGCTGGGGCGAACGTTCGGCACGATCGGGCGCGCTGAGCTGGGTGCGGCCGCTGCATTCCATCGTCGCCACCTTCGGCCTCGAGACCGAAGCACCCGACGTCGTGAAATTTGCCGTCGACGGCATCGAGGCCGGCCAGACCACATCAGGCCACCGCTTCATGGCGCCGGCGGCGATAGAAGTGCGCCGCTTCGAGGATTACGAGGCGAAGCTCCTGGATGCCAAGGTCGTGCTCGATCCGCAGCGCCGCAAGGATGCCATCCTCACCGACGCCAGGCAGCTGGCGTTCGCGCAAGGCTTTGAACTGGTCGAGGACCAGGTGCTGCTCGACGAGGTCGCAGGGCTCGTCGAATGGCCTGTCGTGCTGATGGGATCGTTCGATCCGGAATTCCTGTCGATCCCGGGCGAAGTGATCCGCGCCACCATCCGCAACAACCAGAAGTGTTTCGTGGTCAGCGATCCCAAAACCGGCAAGCTCGCCAACAAGTTCATCCTCACTGCCAACATCGAGGCGAGCGACGGCGGCAAGGCCATCATCGCCGGCAACGAGCGCGTGATCCGCGCGCGCCTGTCTGACGCGAAGTTTTTCTACGAGTCCGATTTGAGGACCAAGCTGGAAGGCCGGCTGCCGAAATTCGACGGAATCGTGTTTCACGAGAAGCTGGGAACGCAAGGAGAGCGCATCAAGCGGATCGAGCGGCTGGCAGCGGAGATCGCCCCGCTGGTCGGCGCCGATGCCGAAAAGACGAAGCGCGCCGCGCATCTGGCCAAGGCCGATCTGCTCACCGAAGTCGTCGGCGAATTCCCGGAACTGCAGGGCCTGATGGGGAAGTACTACGCGCTGGCGCAGGGCGAGGACGCGTCCGTCGCCGCCGCCAGCGAAGAACACTACAAGCCTCAGGGACCTGCGGATCGCGTGCCGACCGATCCGGTTTCGATAGCTGTGGCTCTCGCCGACAAGCTCGACACGCTGGTCGGGTTCTGGGCGATCGACGAAAAGCCGACGGGAAGCAAGGATCCGTTTGCGCTGCGCAGGGCGGCGCTGGGCGTGATCAGGTTGATCGCGGAAAACGCGCTTCGCCTGTCAATTCTAGAAGCTGCGAAGTCTGCTGTTCTCGGGTTGCCGGAGGGGGGAGCGAAGTATCCCGCTGCCGATTCCCAAAAGCTCTCAACCGATCTACTCGCCTTCTTCGCCGACCGTCTGAAAGTCCAGCTTCGCGAGCAGGGCGCACGGTACGATCTCGTCGATGCCGTGTTCGCACTCGGCGGCCAGGACGATCTCTTGATGGTGGTCCGCCGCGTCGAGGCGCTTGGCAAATTCCTCGATACCGACAACGGCAAGAACCTGCTCGCCGGCACCAAACGTGCGGCGAACATCCTGCGCATCGAGGAGAAGAAGGACGGCAGGGCCTATGACGGCGCGCCGGATGCCGGGCTCTACAGCCTCGATGAAGAGAAAACGCTGGCGAAGGCGATCGGCCAGGTGAAGACGGAAGCCGGCGCTGCGGTTGCCAAGGAGGACTTCGCCGCGGCGATGAGCGCGATGGCGAAGTTGCGGCCGGCGGTCGATGCGTTCTTCGACAAGGTCAAGGTCAACGACGACGATGCCAAGGTTCGCGAGAACCGCCTGAAGCTGCTCAACGAAATCCGCGCCGCCACGCGCGCGGTCGCGGATTTTTCCAGGATACAGGATTGATAAATTCCCGTCGTGAGGCGCGACAAACTGACCCGACGGGCAAAGTATCGCTTAACCCGTCGGGCAAATCAGCGCTATCGATTCGCCCGTCTCACCCGACAAGAGGGGCGGCTCGCGATCGTCACGAAACGCGCGGTGGGATGCGGTGGACGCAGATGCGCGTTTGACGAACGGTGCGGACGCGGACGGTGAAGTCGTGTGGTCCTGACACCCCGACGCTGGTGTCAAGTTCGCGCTAAGGAGCGCGGGCGACGGTGGCAAGAAAGCCCGGTCACCGGGGAGAGCGCGCTATAAGCCGTAAAACCATTGCGCAGGGAAGGCCGGATTGCCTCCGCTGAACCTGTATGCTCGTGTGCGTGTTCTCTATGTGCATTTGCAC